>NZ_JBFBJY010000032.1:0-85618 GCF_040702125.1 Kitasatospora sp. NPDC085895
ACGGCGTGTGGCCCCCGTGGATTGGATCCACGGGGGCCACTCGCCGTACGGGGGTGGTTTGTTCACCGGTGGCCGGTGAGGGCGTGGACGACGGCGGCCATGACGCGTTCGGCGGTCGCGCCGTCGAACAGCAGCCGCCGGTAGACCAGGTCGATGAGCAGCCGGTTGCCGAGGTCGGTGACCCACAGGCTCATGTCGAAGAGGGCGTCGACGTGGTCCGGTCCGATCTCGCTGCCGGTCATGCCGGCCAGTCGTGGCGTCTGCCGGGTCTGGAAGGAGAGGAAGACCTGCGCCCGCTCGTGCGGGAACGGCGACGAGGAGGGGTCGGCAGCCTCGACGATCGAGGCGAAGGGGATCTCCTGGTGGTCGAGCAGCCAGGCGGCGCCCGACCGGACCTGCCGGACGAGCCCGGCGAAGTCGTCGGTCCGCGGCCCGGGCACCACGAGCGGCAGCACGTTGGTGAAGTTGCCGACGGTGTCCTCGAATCCGTCGATCGGGCGGCCCGCGCACGGCGTCATGAAGGACAGGTCCCCGTCGGCGCCCATGCGGCGGAACTCGGCGAGCAGGCCGGCGCCGGCCAGCACGAAGGGGCTCGCCCGCAGCTCCCGCATCCGCTGGCGCATGTCCCGGTGGCCGCCGGGGCCGACGACCGTGGTGAGCCGGCCGCCGTCGTTGGTCCGTTCCGAGGTGTCGAAGTCACGGGGGACGACCATCTCGGGGACGCCGTTCGGGAGGCGTTCCGTCCATGCCCGCAGGAGTGCCTCACCGCGGGCTCCGCCGACGAGGTCGCGCTGGTACGCCGCGAATTCGATCAGGGTTCCCTGCGGGAATTCCGGCTGCTTGTTCCGGAATGCCTCGGGATCCACATAGGCGGACACCAGGTCGGCCATCATCAATTCTGCCGATATTCCGTCGGAGACGATGTGGTCCGCAGACAGGGTGACGATGTGCGAGTTCTCGGAGTCGGTGAGGAGCTGCCCGCGCAGGAGTGCTCCGGAACTCAGGTCGAAACTCCGTTCGGTCTCCCGCTGCAGGTGTTCCCGCGCCTCCGCGGTGGGCGCCCCGTCGCTGCTCAGCGGCCGGCAGCGGACGATCTCCAGCGGGACGTCGACCTCCCCCTCGGGCAGCACGGACTGCTCCGGATCGCCGCCTTCGACCAGCCGGAACCGTGTGCGCAGGGCCGGATGGCGGTCGGACACGCAGCCGAGGGCGGCCCGGAGGCGTTCGACGTCCAGGTCGGCGCCCGTGAAGACATGGGAGAGCGAGAGCGTCATGGTGCGCCGGCGGTCGTCATTGTTGAGACCGAATCGGCGGAGCCGGCTCTCCATCCGGATCGTCACCGGGTGCCAGGTTGATTCGAGTTGATTCATTGTCTTTTCAGAGACCTTTCCCTGCCGGTATGATGAGGACATGGCAGAACAGTTTATTCAGAGTGGCGACGCCGTCATTTGGGCGGATATTTCCGGCGCCGGGGCGCCGATTCTTCTTTCGCACGGCGGCCCGGGCCTGTGCGACAACCTCGGCGGACTCGCCGGGATGCTGGACGGCATCCGGACGACCGTCCGCTACGACCAGCGGGGCTGCCACCGTTCGACGGCCGGCTCGGCCCCCTTGTCGGTCGCCGCCCTGATCGAGGACATGGAGACGATCCGGCGCAGCCTCGGTGTGGAGCGATGGGTCGTCGGTGGCCACTCGTGGGGCGCCAACCTCTCGCTCCTCTACGCGCTGGAGCACCCGGAGCGCACCGAGGCGCTGGTCTACCTCAGCGGCGGGGGGATCGACCCCAACCGCGTGGGGTCCTCGCTCGAACAGCGCAGGAGCCGCCTGACCGAAGCCGAGTGGGACGAGCTCCAGGCCGCGCTCGCCGACCCCGCGCCGGCCGGCTCCGAGGAGCACCGACAGAACCAGCTCACCGCCGCCCGGCTGTTCTGGCTCTCGGACTTCTCCGACCGCTCCGCGGCACCCGACTTCCGCACCGCGCCGCTGTTCCCCGTCCCCCGGGACGGCGCGGTCTTCAACGCCGTCATCACGGACTTCAAGGCCAGGGTGCGGGACGGGGGTCTCCCGGAGCGGATGGCCGAACTCGACGTTCCCGCACTGGTGCTGCGCGGCCAGGACGACCCCATCGATCCCGCCCTCGTCCGCGAGATCGCCGACCGGCTGCCCCGCAGCACCTACGTGGAACTCGAAGGGGTCGGCCACACCCCGTGGCTGGAGCGGCCCGAGCTGCTGGAGGAGGCCCTGCTCGGCTTCCTCGCGAAGCTGGGGTAGCGGTACGCCGACGCGGTTGCCGGCGGCAGTCGTCCTGCCGCCGGCAACCGCGTTCCCGACGCCGCGGGCGTCAGCCGAGCAGTTCGATCTCAAGGACGTCGCCGACCTCGGCACCGAGCTCGGGCAGCCCGTAGTGACGGACGCAGCCCAGCTCGAACATGCCGAGCGAGCTGCCCGGGAACAGCGACCAGGTGCCGGTGTCGAGACCGATCATCCGGTGCGCGTACACCGCCTCGACGCTGCGTCCCTTCACGGTCACCCGGTAGCGGGCGCCCTCCTCGGTGCTCGGCAGGCCGCCGGTGAACTTCATGCTGCCGAAGTTGTCGATGTGCGCGATCGTGCCGTCGGCCAGGTCGAGGCGCACGATCTCGGACTCGTCGAGCGGAGTGCCGAGGTCGCTCAGCGGGACGCCGAGCGCGGCCTGCGCGGCCAGCGGGGCGGTCACCGACCGGCCGGCGAAGGACACGAACTTCTTGCCCTCGCCGTAGTGGGCGGAGACGTCGTAGAGCTCGGCGCAGCCCAAGTCCCGGGTCAGCCAGTCGAAGATGCCGGTGTTGCGGCCGATGAAGACGAGGTCCTTCTTCAGGGTCCGGCCGATGATCGCCTTCGGACGCTCCTTCAGCGGGCCGAGCGTCGACAGCAGGACCGTCCCGTCCGGATAGCAGTCGGCCATCAGGCGCATGGCGAGGTTGCCGTTGATCGCGGAGAACGCGGGCAGGATCGGAACGAAGGGCTCGACGGAGACGTCGGCGTCGCCCACGGTGCTGATCAGCGTGCCGCGCAGCTCGTTCGCCGCGATGTCCACGCAGTCCGTGACGGTGACGATGTGGTTGGTCATTTTCTCTGTTCCTCGTTCGTGGCGGGTGGTCAGGCGGACTGGCGGGTCTTGCGGAGCGCGCCGGTGAAGGTGATGCGGTCCAGGTCGATCCGGTGGTTTCCCTGCTCGCGCTTGGTGAACAGGTAGTCCCGGGCCTTGACGTCGACCTCGTACTCCAGGGGCACGAGCTCGGTGGCCCTGATGCCGTGCCGCTCCAGCTCGCGGCGCTTGTTCGGGTTGTTCGAGATCAGCCGGGCCTCGCCGGTGATCCCCAGGTCGTCGAGTGCCTCCATCGCCGCCGTGTAGTCGCGCGGGTCGGGCTCGTGCCCGAGGCGGGCGAAGGCCTCGTACGTGTTGATGCCCTCGGTGCGCTGGAGCTCCATCGCCTCGGTCTTGCCGGCGATCCCCAGGCCGCGCCCCTCCTGGTACAGGTAGACGACGACGCCGTGGCCGTCCTTGCCGATCAGGTCGAGGGCGCTGGTGAGCTGCTGCTTGCAGTCGCAGTCGCTGGAGCCCAGGGCCTCGCCGAACAGGCAGGACGAGTGGATCCGCACCAGTGGCGGAGTGCCGGAGACGTCCTTCAGCCGCCCGATCGACAGGCAGGTGCCGGCCGAGGTCTCGTGGACGCTCACCTTGAGCGAGTGTTCGGCGATGTCCAGCACGGTGGACGCAACGATGGTCATTCTCTCTCCGAGACAGGTGTGCCACATGCGTGGGGTTGGGTCGGCAGCGCCCCCGGGGGCTGCCGGTTCGGTTCAGCGGACGAGCCGCTGCAGGAGTTCGAGATCGATCCGGTGCAGCGACGGCAGGACGGTGCGCCCGGGACCGTGCGCGATCGGCGCCACGGACGGCACCACGATCACCGGGCATCCGGCCGCCTCGGCCGCCAGGACACCGGTGATGGAGTCCTCCACGGCGACGCAGTGCCGCGGCTGCGCACCGAGGTCCGTGGCGGCGGCGACGTACGGATCCGGGCAGGGCTTGTTCCGCCGGACGTCGTCGCCCGAGACGGACACCGCGAAGCGGTCGCGCCCCAGGGCAGCCAGGACGAGGTCGGCGACGTCGCGCCGCGAGGCGGTGACGAGGGCGACCGGGATGCCGGAGTCGGCCAGCAGCGACAGGAGTTCCACGGCGCCCGGCATCAGAGGGATCTGCTCGTCCAGCCGGCGCAGGAACCGCTCGCCGATCAGTGCGGCGAGTTCGGACGGGCCGATGTCGACCCCGGTCGTGCGCAGCAGGTACTCGACGACCCGCTCCATCGGCCCGCCCGTCACGTGGCCGCGGGCCTTCTCGTCGAGCCGGTGGCCCCACTCGGCGAACAGGGCGACCTCGGTCTGCCACCAGAGGTCCTCGGTGTCCACCAAAGTGCCGTCCATGTCCACCAGGACGGCGCTGGGGACGCCGCGCAGCGCGGTGCGGACGCCGGCCGGGGCGCCCGTCACCACAGCGGATAGACGTTGCCCTGGTTGGCGCGGCGGTCGGCGGCGCCCCCACCGCCTGCGGCGGCGCCGGACGCGCGGGCGGTCAGTCCGGCGTGCAGGACCAGGATCCAGTCGAGCACTCTCAGCATCACAGTTCCTCCGTGATTCGTCGGGCGGCCTGTTCGTAGCCGTCGTCGGTCAGGTGGACGCGGTCGACGAAGGACCAGCCCTCGAACGACGCGGCCTCAAGGTCGAGGAAGCGCACGCCCAGACCGAGGCAGGCCGCCTCCATCGAGGCCGCGAACCAGGGCCACGAGGCGAGCGCGAAGTCACGCACCCGCTCCCACCGGGGGCCCTGCCGCCGGTCGTGCACGCCGAGCAGCTGCTGCTCCTGCGGCACCGCCGTGCGGGAGCGCGCCTCGGCGAACGGCTGGAGGCAGAACAGGACCTTCTCCGGGCCGGTCATCCGGACGAGCAGCGACAGGTCCCGGACCTGCCGGGCGAGCGCGCGGTCCCGCCGGTCCGCCAAGGTCGGCCCGTGCGGGGCGGGAGCGGCCGGGGAGGGCCGCCGGGCCTGCGCTCCACGCCCGAACGCGCTACGGAGCCGGTCAAGGGCGGCCCCGCCTCCCGGGCGCTCCCCGTTCAGCTGCTCCACCAGGTCGTGGACCGGAACGGAGCCGACTGCGGCCACCGCTTCCTCGAAGAACAGCGGACCGTAGACCTGGTCCGGGCCGGTGCTCTGCAGCTCCGCCACCAGGTTGTTGACGCCGCTGCAGAGCACCACGACTGGGGCCTGCGCCGCGAACGGCAGCACCGACGACAGTTCCTGGCCGGAGTTGCCCGCCCTGATGCCGAGGTTCAGCCACGGCTCGGACCTGCTGCGTGCCAGGTGCGCGGCGATGGTGGTCCCGTCGCCGCTCGCCCCGACCCCGAAGCTGAACGACCCCCCCAGCAGAATCCCGGCCAGTGCGGACGGGGCACTGGCGGTGTCCGTCCAGCCGCCGCGCCACGGGGTGCGGCGGAAGCCCTCGGCGTCGGTGCTGACGACCGTCCCCCGCGCGCCCCGCGGCGCGGAGAGCCCGACGTACGGGTGCACGTGGGGTTCCAGCGCGTCGTAGGCGCGCATCTGCGGGGCCAGCGCGTAGCGGGTGTGCAGGACGGCGGGATCAGTCCTTCGAAACGACATGGTTACCCATCACCAGCAGGTCGAGGCCGCTGCGCATGAAGGTCGACAGGGCGTCCTCGGGCGCCGCGACCATCGGCTCGCCCTTGAGGTTGAAGGAGGTGTTGAGCACCACGGGGGTGCCGGTGTGGGTGCCGACCTCGTCGACCAGGCGGGCCAGCAGCGGGCTGGAGTCCTCGTGGACGGTCTGCACGCGTGCGGTGCCGAAGTGGCTGGCCGCCGGCAGGACCTTCTCGCCCCGCTCGCTGACCGGCATCACCATGAGCATGAACCGTGCCGGGTCCTGTTCGACCGGGCCGTCGAACAGCTCTGCCGCGGCACGCTCGGCCACCGCCGGGGCGAACGGGCGGAACTGCTCGCGGAACTTCACCTTCTCGTTGATCAGGTGCTTCATCTCGACCCTGCGCGGGTCGGCGAGGATCGACCGGTTGCCCAGGGCCCGCGGGCCCCATTCGAACCGGCCCTGGAACCATCCGACGACCTTGCCCGCGGCGATCTGCTCGGCCACGGCGACGGGCAGCTTGTCGTCGTCGTAGACGGTGGATTCGACGCCCCACTGGCGGACGGCCTCGGCGATGGCGCCCTCGCCGTACTCCGCGCCCAGGTAGGCGTCACGGCCGACGTAGCGGCGGCGTCCGCCGAGGACCACGTTGTAGACGTGGAGAGCGGCACCGAGCGCGCCGCCCGAGTCGCCGGGGGCCGGAGGGATGTAGAGGTTCTCGAAGGGCGTCCGTTCCAGGACCGCGGTGTTGGCGAGGCCGTTCAGGGCGACGCCGCCGGCGAGGGCGAGGTTCTTCGACGGGTGTGCCCGGTGGGCGGCGTCCGCCATCGCCACCACGGCGTCCTCGCAGAGCCGCTGCACGCTCGCCGCCACGTCGGCGTAGAACCGGCTGTACCGTCCGGCCGAGCCCTCGGCGGCGGTGTTGAACGGAACGGCAGGGTCGCGGGGGTCGGAGCCGAGCAGCTCGATCAGCCGGGGCGAGAAGGAGCGGAGGCTGGAGCGGTGGAACTCGAAGTACCGCATGTCCAGCCGGATCGAGCCGTCGTCGCCGATCCGGCAGATCCGGCTGAGCTCGTCGACGTACCTGGCCTCCCCGTAGGCGGCCATGCCCATGACCTTGAACTCGCCCTCGTTCACCTCGAACCCGAGGTAGTCGGTCATGCTGGAGTAGAAGAGGCCGAGCGAGTGCGGGAACTCCAGGCCGTGGGTGATCCGCAGGGAGTTGCGGCCACCGTCGAAGTCGGAGCGTGCACTGCCGAAGGTCGCAGTGTTCCACTCGCCGACGCCGTCGATGGTCAGCACTGCCGCGTCCTGGAAGGGCGAGGCGAAGAAGGCGCTGGCGGCGTGCGATTCGTGGTGGTCGCAGAAGAGCACGGAGTCCGGCTTCACGCCGAGTTCCCGGACGATGGTGGAGCGGATCCACAGCCGCTCGGAGGCCCAGGAACGGAGGCTGCGGGCAGTGGTCGCGGCGCTGGCCGGCAGGGTAGCCGCGGCCGTCGCCAGGGTGCGCCCGAGCTTGGTCAACGGCCGCTCGTAGAAAGCGACGTGGTCGAGGTCCGCGGCCTTCATACCGGCCTGGCGCAGGCAGAACTCGATGGCCTTCGAGGGGAACGAGGCGTCGTGCTTGCGCCGGGTGAACCGTTCCTCCTCGGCGGCGGCGACGACCTGGCCGTCGACGACCAGCGCGGCGGCGGCGTCGTGGAAGTGGCACGAGATGCCGAGTACAGCTGTCATGACATCCTCCTCATGCGGCGGACGGTCGGCGGGGTGTGGGGCAGCGGCTTCCATCCGCTGCCGGCGGGCGAACCGGCGCTGTCGGCGGACAGCCGCAGCCGCTTCACCGACCGCGTCCTCGCGATCAGCCCGCAGGTCGCCAATGTTCCTGTGACCAGCACGAATGTGACGGCTACGCGTCGCACTGCACTCTCCTGTGTCGACTTCACTGTGTTGTCCGGCCGATGGGGACGGCGTTGTCGGCCATGGCAGTCAGGAGGTCGGGGTAGGACCACCCGATAGCCTCCGCCGCCATGCCGGCCAGGTTGGTCATGTGCTCTCGGCCCGGGCGGCCCGGACCGGTCATGTTGGGTTTGAGGTTGATGTCGAAGAGCCGGACACGGCCCTGCGCGTCCTGCCGGCAGTCGATGCGTATCGGAGCGGTGATCCCGATGCGGTGGGCGGCCTCCTCGCACGACCGCAGGGCTTCGCCCAGTGCGTGGGTGGTCCGGACGGGAGTGCTGTTCGACGAGACGGGCACCCGACCGCTGTAGGGAAGCACGCCGTCCTGGTGGCCGGTCCGGCCGATCGGCGGCAGTGCCCACGGCTTGGCCACCTGACCGGTGCCGTCCGGCGTGCGGTATCGGCCCGGGGGCATGACCGTGACGGTCCACTCGTCGCCGGGCAAGAACTCCTCGATCAGATAGCGGTTTCCGTAGCGGGAGACCGGTCGACCGTCCGGGGCGGTCGCACCGGACGCGGCCAGGGCCTCGATGTGCGCGACCGCCTCCGCGGCCGAGCCGACGACCAGGACGCCGTCGCTGCCGCGGCCGCGCAGCGGCTTGACCACGACCGGGAACGTCCAGTGCCCGTCCGTCAGCACGGATTCGACCGACCGCGCGGCCGAGCCGGCCGCCGGGCCGAGGTCCACCACTGACTGCCGCGGCACCGGCAGGCCGGCCTCCCGGCACATCAGGTGGCAGACGCGCTTGTCCTCGAAGCGCTCGACCGTCCGAAGCCCCTGGCCGACGACCTTCAGGTCGGTCCGTGCCGCGAACCCGGACAGCGGATGGGACCGGAAGAGGGTGGTGTTCGCCCAGACGACGCGGGCACCGGCTGCGACCGCGTCTGCGATACCGGCCGCTGCATCCGGATAGGCCCAGTCGCCGTCTTGGCCGGGTCGCGGACTGGAGCACGGGGTTACGACGGCGTGGCCGCGCCGGAGGAGTGCGTGGGCGATGTCCGCGGCGGAGTCGAGGTAGCCCTGCGGGTTCGCCGGCTTGACTGCGCCGTCCAGGACAGGGGGCGCGATCGCCTGGTGAATCACGGCCACCGGTTCGCCGACCACGGATGCGGGGGCGACAGAGCCCCACAGAAGTTCACCCCGCGAGGCGGACATCGCCCACCTGTCGCGTCGCCGTGAAACCGAACTCGAGCTGCTGGTCGCCGTTGCCCATGAAGTTCGCCCGCAGCATCCGTCGCCGCCCGGTGGTGGCGTCGAATGCCGTCCGGCCGTGCAGGATCGCGCAGTTGTCGATCAGCAGCACGTCGCCGCGGCGCAGGGTCGTCGTGAGCTGCAGGTCGGGGGTCGAGACGATGTCCGAGAGCACCCGGACGGCGTGCGCCGCGGCCCCGGTCGCGTGCGTGGTCGAGTGGTCGTCCTTGCGGAAGCAGATCCCCACCTGGCCGGCGACGCCCGAGAACGCGGCCTTGCGTGCGATCGCACCGTTGCGGGTGATCGTCAGGGCGTCCGGCTCATAGAGCGAGTCAAGGAGGTAACCTCCCTTTTCCAGAACGCGGTTGTGCGCGGTCGCGGCGCTCACCAGGATCGAGTCCCCGCCGGACGCTTCGGCGTACTCGCAGGCCAGAAGAACGATCCGGGGCGGGTCGTCGCTGTACGCACCGTCCGTGTGAGGTGGGTGCTCATCAGGCATGGTGCCCAGAAAACCCGGCGGATTGCCGGTCGGCTCGATCACCGAAATACCGTTCGGTTCAGAACGCTGGTGATGCCAGATCGTCCCCAGCGACTTCTCCAGCCCCAGGATCTCTTCCACCGTGGGCGGCTCCGGGAGCTCCAGGATCACCGCGCCGTAGGTGTTGAAGCGGTGTACGGCCTCCTGCGGCAGCCTGCTGCCCAGCCGGCCGACCCGGACCCGAAGGGCGGTGTCCGTCAGAGAGGAAGCGTCAAAAGCGACTGATCCACCCATGTTCTCGTTCTCCTCAACGTGATCGCGGCAGGGCCAGACGGGGCCGTACGGCCTCCAGTCACTGGCCCCAGGTCAGGTCCTCGGCCACAACGGCCGATGCCAGCCCCACCCGGGACCCGTCGGAATTCGAGAAATGGCCGGCAAGAAACACGGAAGCCGCAAGAAAGGTAAGGACTGCGGCGCGGATCATGCGGGGGGAGAACATCGTGGGCTCCTTCCTGATTTCCCTTTCGGCGCTTCTCTCGCTCCGAACGGGTCTTTCCTTCGGTGCCCATCACTATGGACCGCCGGCTAGAAGGGGTGGAAGGGATCCCGGCTGGCCGAATCCGTCCATGGCATAACGTGTCCACGGCCCGACGCGGCGATGAGAGGGACTTCCGATCGGACGAGCGACCACCCGCGCAGTGCGGGCACGGACTCGATTGCCCGCCGGCAGACCGCGGCGGCGGTCCGCTCGGCAGCGACCAGCGAGGACGCAAGGACGTAGAGGCCAAGAACCGGCCCGCCTGCAGCGTCCGCGTGGACGCTCACATGCTCGACCGCTTCGTCCGGTCCGGCACCACGCGCGACCAACTCGCCGATGTCGTCGGGGAACGTGGCGTGCGGTACCGGAAGAAATTTTGCATGAACGAGATACATGCCCCTCATACTGTCCGGCGGCAATCCTGTACACACCGACCCAAGCTGGACAATTTATGCAGTTGCATAAACCGGCCTCCCGCGTGACACTCCTGCCCGAGTATCTTTGACACGCGCACGCCTAAGCACACTGCACAGCCGGGGGACCAATGCTCGACTCGCTGGGACTGGATCTGTATACAGAGCGGGTATATCGGGCGATGCTCCTCCGTCCCGAGGCGGGCTTGGCCGCACTCGCCGGCATGTTGAACCTGTCGGAGCAGGACGTCCGGCTCTGCCTCGACCAGCTCAGTTCCCTGGCACTGGTCACCCCGTCCAGCGGTCCGGCGATCGGCTTCCGGGCGGTCAACCCCGAGCGGGGCATGGAGCTACTGCTCGCGCGCCAGCAGGCGGAGATCGCAGCGCAGCAGATGAAGCTGGAGGCTTCGCGCGCTGCCGCAGCGCAACTCATCGCCGAGTGCTCCACGGCCGGTCCGCTCGTTTCCGGGCCCGACAGCGAGCACCTGAATGGTCCGGAGGCCATTCGGGACCGACTGGCGGATCTCGGCCGTACGGTGAAGGAAGAGGTGATGACCTTCGCGCCCGGGGGCGCGCACACGGCGGAAGACCTCGCCGCGAGCAGGGAGCCGAACAGCGCGCTGATCCGCCGCGGTGTGCTGATGCGCACCGTCTACCTGGACAGCGTCCGGAACCACCAGCCCACCCGGGACCACGTGAACTGGCTCCACTCCCTGGGAGCGCAGGTCCGGACGACAGTCACCCTTCCGGTCCGGATGATCATCCTTGACCGATGTCAGGCTGTGCTGCCCAACGACACCGCGGACGCGAGCGTGGGTGCGGTGGTCCTGCATGGGCAAGGCATCGTGGCGGCGCTCTGTGCGTTGTTCGAAAGCGTATGGGCCGCAGCCACCCCGCTCGGGTCATCGCCCTCAGCCGTCCAGGAGCCGTTGCCACCCCAAGAACGCGAGGTCTTGCGCCTTCTCGCCCAGGGGTTGACGGACGAAGCCATCGCCAACCGGCTGGGTGTCTCGCCGCGTACCGCCCGTCGCATCGCTGCCGACCTCATGACCCGCCTCGAAGCCCGCAGCCGCTTCGAAGCCGGCGTTCATGCCGTCCAGAACGGATGGCTGCCCGCTTCCCGGTGACGCCGGCAGCGGATGCCGGGCAGGATCTCCGGACGCCACTGCTCCCCGCCCGAGTACGCGCAGCCTGAGGCGCTGGTCTCACCGTACGTACGCCTACTCGGGCGCCACCACCATGCCACCACGCCGCCGAGCAGGCGGGGCCCGAGGTGACGCCGGATCAGCCGGCCCCGCACCACCGAGCAGGGTGCTGCCCCAGCAGGACGACCACGCCGAGCCGCACCTGGTTGTGCCTGGGAGGGTTCCTCCGCGCGGCTGGGCGCCCACAGCGGGTACCTGCGCCGGGCGACCGACTTCAAGGAGCCAGGTGCCGGGCCGCAGGCCGACCCTCGTACGTCTGACCGAACTAGGCCGGGGCGAGTTGGAGGACGGCGATGCCTGCCACCACCACCGCCCCGGCGGCCATCCGGGCCACCCCGAGCCGCTCCCGGAAGACCAGGGCGCCGATCACCGCGGCGATCACGATGCTGGTCTCCCGCAGTGCGGCGATCGTCGCCAGGTCGCCGTGCGCCTGGGCCCACACCACCAGCCCGTACGCGGCGAGGGAGAGCACCCCGCCGGTGACGCCCTGCACCCAGCCGGGGCCGGGCTCGCAGAACAGCGAGGGGCCGCGCAGCAGCACGGCGGTGAGCAGCATGCCGGCGCCCTGCAGGACGAACAGCCAGGCGATGTAGCCGAGCACGGTGGTGGAGGTCCGCACGCCCGTCCCGTCGACCACGGTGTACCCGGCGATCATCGCGCCGGTGCCCAGGGCCGCGGCCACCGCGGGCAGTTGGGCGCGGCCGGGTACGCCGTCGGCCAGCGCCAACCCGGCCAGTCCTGCGGAGATCACCAGGATGCCGGCCCACTGGCCGGTGCCGAGCGGGCGGCCGAGCACCAGCACCGAGAGGGCGGCCACCAGCCAGGGTGCGGTGCCGCGGGCGAGCGGGTACATCTGCCCGAAGTCGCCCAGCCGGTAGGCTTGCAGGAGCAGCAGTTGGTAGAGCACCTGGAGCACCGCGGAGGCGGCCAGGTAGGGCCAGGCGCGGGCGTCGGGCAGCGGGGCGAGGCAGGCGAGCAGGACGCCGCCGCCGAGGAAGGCCGCGTTGATGAGGGCGAAGCCGACCACCTTGTCGGGGAGGGCGTGGGCCAGGGCGTTCCACACCGCGTGGAGTGCGGCCGCCACCAGTACGACCACCGGCACCATTGTTGCGTCCATGCCCGCTCCCGTCCCCGTCGCAGACGTCCGAGGGTACCAACCTGTGCGAACGTGACGAATCATCAGCGCGGCTGCGGGAAGATCGCGTTACGGTCACGGTCCTGCCAGGATGGCGGCATGTCCACCACCACCGGGCCCGTTCCCGCCCTGCCCGCGCAGCCCGCCCCGGCGGACGGCGGCGCCGACCCGGCCGGCCGGCCCGCACCGGCCCAAGGGCCTGCCGAGGCCGAGCGGCCCGCCGCGGTCGAACGGCCGGACGAGGGCGGGCACATGATCGTCTGCGGTCAGGACACCCTCGCCCTCCGGCTCGCCGTCGAACTCACCACGCTGTACGGCCGCCGGGTCACCGTGGTGGTGCGCTCCCTCCGGGAGGGCCAGAGCCCGCAGATCGCCGCGCTGGCCGAAGAACGGCGGCTGCCCGTCCGGGTGGTGGAGGCCGCCGAGCCGAGCACCGCGGTGCTCGCCGAGGCCGGCATCCGGGAGGCCGCCGCGCTGGCGCTGACCGGCTCCGACGACCAGGCCAACGTGCAGGCCGCGCTGCGGGCCCGCCGGCTCAACCCCGGGGTCCGGCTGGTGCTGCGGGTCTACAACCGGCGGCTCGGCCGCCGGGTCGGCCAGCTGCTCGACCGGGCCGCCGCAGCCCGGACGCCGAACGGCGGGCCCGCAGCCGAGGCCTCCACCACCGTGCTGTCCACCTCGGCGACCGCCGCGCCCGCCCTCGTCTCCGCCGCCGTCTCCGGCCATCCGGCCGTGGTGCACGTCGACGGCCGGCTGCTGCGGGCCGCCGAACTGCCCCCGGACACCCCGGCCGCCGGCACCGAACTGGCCACCCTCGCCCTCCTCCCCGGCGGCCGGGGCCGCTCCCCCGTGCTGCTGCCCGGCCCGGGCGCGGCGCCGCCTCCGGAGGGCCGTCGGCTCGTCCTGGAACTCCTCGGACACCCCGAGGAACGGCGGCCGCGCCGCCGCCTGCCGGGCCTGTCCGGCCTGCCGGTCGCCGCGCTGTTCTCCCGTCGGCTGCGGCTCGCGCTGGGCTCGCTGACCGCCCTGCTCGCCCTGTTCGCCGGCCTCACCTCGGCCCTCACCGGGGAGAACCCGGTGCACACCGCCTACCTCGCGGTGCTGGACGTGATCGCGATCGCCGACCCGGCCACCGCCGACACCCCCGCCCGCAAGGTGCTGCAGATCCTCACCGCGCTCAGCGGCCTGCTGCTGATGCCGCTGCTCACCGCCCTCGCCCTGGAGGCGCTCGGCACCTTCCGGGCCGCCTCGGCGCTGCGCCGCCCGCCGCGCGGGATCTCCAACCACGTGGTGCTGCTCGGCCTCGGCCGGGTCGGCAGCCGGGTGCTGGACCGGCTGCGCGAGCTGGACCTGCCGGTGGTCTGCGTGGAGAGCGACCCGACGGCCCGCGGGGTCGCCCGGGCCCGCGCCTACGGGGTGCCGGTGGTACTGGGCGACGCCACCCAGGAGGGGGTGCTGGAGGCGGCCCGGGTGGGCCGGGCCCGCGCGATGCTCGCGCTCACCAGCAACGACTCCACCAACCTGGAGGCGGCGCTGTCGGCCCGCGAGTGCAATCCCGAGGTGCGGGTGGTGATGGGCCTGTTCGACGACGACTTCGCCGCCGACGTGTACCGGGCGCTGCGCGACTCGTACCCGTCGGCGGAGACCCGCAGCCACAGCGTCTCGTTCCTGTCGGCGCCGGCCTTCGCCTCCGCGATGATGGGGCGGCAGGTGCTGGGCGCGTTCGCGGTCGGCCGGCAGGTGCTGCTGCTCGCGGCGGTGGACGTCGGCGGCCATCCGGAGCTCGCCGGGCGGACGGTCGCCGCGGCGCACTGCCCCGGGCACTGGCAGGTGCTCGCCCTGGACGTCGCCGAGCCGGAGCGGCGCGCCCGGGACCTCGGCCTCGCCTACCGGGCCCGACCGGAGCTGCGCTGGAACCCGCCCGCGGAGCACCTGCTCGACGCGGGCGACCTGGTGGTGGTCGCGGCCACCCGGGAGGGCCTCGGCCGGCTGCTGCGCCACTGACCCGGACGCGGGGACGCCGCGGGCCCGGCCGCACCGGGGGCGTCCCCGCGCGGCCGGGCCCGTCGGCCGGGCGTCAGCCCTTCTGGATCGCCCAGAACTCGTCCCAGTTCAGCAGGCCGTCCTTGCTGGTGTCGGCCTTGGCGATGACCGCCTGGGCCACCGGCACGGTCACGTAGGGGTCGCCCATCTCGGCCATGACCTTGGAGTACTCCTCCGGCGAGATGAACCCGTCCCCGTTGATGTCGAACCGGCTGAAACTCGCCTTGGCCTTGTCGATGTCCATCTCGGCAGGTGCTCCTTCTGGGTGATGCGATGACGCCCGTACGATACCGGCGCCCGGTGGCCGCGAGGAGCCCCACCACCCCTGCGGGCGATCCGATGGCCGCCCGGGCCGGGCCCGGCCAGACTGGGGAGGTGCCCGAACTACCGGAGGTGCAGGCGCTGGCCGAGCGCATGACCGAGGCCTGCGCGGGCCGCTCGCTGGCCCGCGTCGAGGTCCTGTCGGTGCAGGTGCTGAAGACCTTCGACCCGCCCCCGCAGGCACTGCAGGACCGGCCGGTCGCCGGGGTCGGGCGGCACGGCAAGTTCCTCGACCTCGCCACCGACGGCGGCCCGCACCTGGTGCTGCACCTCGCCCGGGCCGGCTGGGTGCACCGGCGGGCGTCCTTCCCCGCGAAGCCGCCCGGCCGGCGCGGACCGCTGGCCCTGCGGCTGGTCCTCGACGACGGCTCCGGCTTCGACGTCACCGAGCAGGGCACCACCAAGCGGCTGGCCGCGTACGTGGTCGCCGACCCGGCCCGGGTGTCCGGCATCGCCCGGCTCGGCCCGGACGCGCTCGCCGTCACCGAGGAGCGGCTCGCGGGGCTCGCCGCCGGCGCCCGGCAGCGGCTGAAGACCTTCCTCACCGACCAGGCCGTGATCGCCGGGGTCGGCAACGCCTACTCGGACGAGATCGCGCACCGGGCGAAGCTCTCGCCGTACGCGAGGGCGGCCACCCTCACGCCCGAGCAGCTGACCGCCCTGCACGGGGCCCTGCACGCGGTGCTCGGCGAGGCGCTGGAGCACGCCAGGGCGGTGCCCGCGGACGGCCTGAAGGCGGAGAAGAAGGCCGGGCTCGCGGTGCACGGCCGCGAGGGCGAGCGCTGCCCGGTCTGCGGGGACACCGTGCGGTCCGTCAACTTCGCCGACTCCTCGCTGCAGTACTGCCCGACCTGCCAGACCGGCGGACGGACGCTCGCCGACCGCAGACTCTCCCGCCTGCTCAAGTAGTGTGCTTGAATCTGCTCGATCAGAGTCGATTGCAAACATCTTTGCGCAGAGTGGGGGATCGACCGTGCTGCTGGTGGTCACACCGAACCCGGCCCTGGACGTGACGTACACCGTGCCGGCGCTGCGCCCGCACACCACCCACCGGGTCGGCGCGGTCGCCGCGCAGGCCGGCGGCAAGGGCGTCAACACCGTCCGGGTGCTCACCGCACTCGGCCACCGGGCGCTCTGCGTGCTGCCGCTCGGCGGCCCGACGGGCACCGCCGTCGCCGCCGACCTGACCGCCGCCGGACTGCCCCACCGCGCCGTGCCGGTCGCCGGGGACACCCGGCGCACCGTCGCCGTCGCGGACGGCGACGACGCCACCCTCTTCAACGAGCCCGGGCCGCGGATCTCCCCGGCCGAGTGGCGACGGCTGGCCGCCGAGGTCACTGCCGCGCTCCCCGCCGCCGGCGTGCTGGTGCTCTCCGGCAGCCTGCCGCCCGGCGCCCCCGGGGACGGCTACCGCGAACTCGTCGCCCTCGCCCGGGACCACGGGGTGCCGACCGTCCTGGACGCCGACGGGCCCGCGCTCACCGCGGCGCTCCCCGCCGGGCCGACCGCCGTCAAACCCAACGCCGCCGAACTGCTCGCCGCCACCGGCCGCACCGACGTCCCCGCGGCCGCGGCCGAACTCCACCGCCGCGGAGCCGGCGCCGTGGTCGCCTCGCTCGGCCCCGAGGGCCTGTACGCACTGACCGGCGAAGGAGCCTGGCGGTGCGCGCCGCCCGAGGCCGTGGCCGGCAACCCCACCGGCGCCGGCGACGCCGTGGTCGCCGCACTCGCGGTCGGACTGCTCACCGGAACACCCTGGCCCGCCGTGCTCGCGGAGGCCGTCGCCCTCTCCGCCGCCACCGTGCTCGCCCCACGCGCCGGCCACTTCGACCGGGCCGCGCACCTGCGCCTCCGGGAGACCACCACCGCCACGGCGGTGCCCGCCTGACGGGCGGTCAGCGGGAGCCGGCCTCGCCCAGCCAGCCCAGCGCGGCGACCTGGATGCCCGCCTGGAAACGGCTGCGGGCGTCCATCCGCACCATCAGGTCGGCCATCATCCGCCGCACCGTCCGCAGCGAGACGCCGAGCCGCTGCCCGGCCCGCTCGTCGGTCAGCCCCTCCGCGAGCAGCCGCAGCAGTTCGCGCTCCTGCGCGGTCAGCCCGTGCGAGTCGCGCTGGACGCTCTCGCCCAGCGGCCGGGCCTGCTCCCAGACCTGTTCGAACAGGGCCCGCAGCGCCGCGATCACCCCGGGGCTGCGCAGCAGCACGGCACCCTTGCGGGCGTCCTCCGGGTCGATCGGCACGATCGCGGTCGCGTTGTCGACCAGGATCATCCGCAGCGGCAGCGTGGGCACCGTGCGGACGGCCCCGCCGAGTCCGTGCAGCCAGCGCGCGTAGTGCACGGTGGCCGGGTCGTTGCGGACGCTGTCCTGGTAGACGGTGCGCATCCGGACACCGCGCTGCAGGGTCTCCTGGTCGAGGACCCGGCTGGCCTCCATCACCTGCGGCGGCTGCGGCCCGCCCGGCGCGAACGACAGCACCTCGGCGGCGGCGTCGGAGGCGAGTTGGACGAGGCGGTCGCGCACCTCGTCGAGACTGCTGATGAGCTCGATGCCCGGCTGGTTCGCCGGCGCGTGGACGCTGGCGTACTCGGCGATCAGGCCGGCCATCGCGGCCCTGCTGCGTTCGATCTCCTGCTGGCGGCGGGCGGCCTCGGCCTCCTGCCGGGCGAGTAAGGTCGCCAGCCCCAGCTCCGGATTGACGGCCCGCCAGCGGTCGCTGGCGCCGGTGGGCCTGGTGAGCGCCAGGTCGGCGAGCCGGTCGAGCGCGGCCCGCACCTCGGACTCGGCGCACTCCAGCCGCTCCGCGATGCCGCGGGTGTCGAGCTCCGGGTGCAGGAGCATCGTTCTGTAGACGGCTTCGCCGAACGGATCGAGGCCGATCGGCGCCACCCCGCTCAACAGCCCGCCACCACAAGTGCGAACACCATCACACCCTCCCCCGAGCGGGTCGACCGGCGGATCCGACAGGGCGCGAGCATATCGTCACCGGCTCGAACACAGAACACTCTTGCGGGCAATCCCGACGGTCCGATGGATGAACTGTGAACGGACGCGGACCCCCGTCGCGCGTTCTCCACGGTAGCGCCGCCACCGGGGCCGCCGACCGGCGGTGGCATGTTGCTGCCATGCGGAGATCTGACACCGGCCGTCGCAGCCAAAGGTGTTGTGCATCCGTCAGGCTGGACGACGTGTATGCGATCCGCGTCCACCTGGCGGCGCGGAGCGGCCGGCCGCTCCGCGCACCGGTGGAAGCCGCCGTGCGGGCCGGGCTGGAGCGCGCGCTCCGGGGCCCCGCCCGGCTCAGCCACGCGCGCATCCGGCAGTCCGCCGACACCCTGGACGCGGTCGTCTTCGTCGACGCCGGATCACTGCTGGAGGCCGAGGACCGGCTGCGCGACGCCTGCCGTGAACTCCTCGCCGAGGACGGCGGACTGAACGGCTGGGAACTGCGCTGCTGCGAGGCCGACCCGTGGATCGCGCTCGGCCTGCACGCCCTGCCCAGCCGCCCCTGACCGGCGGCCCCACCGCCGCGGGCGCCGCCGCCCCCGCGACCCGGCGAGCTGGCCTCAGGGTGTCACGGCACTGTGGTGCCAGCTCCGGCTGCTGACACGGACCGGCCGGAGCGGCCACTCTCATGGTGTCGGCGGAACGACGGACCGCGACCGGGACAGCAGCCCCCACCGGGGCCCGGAACGGACCACCCGTCACTCCGCCCCTGACGCCACCGCACCCCGGAAGCAGCCCGGGGTACAGCCGAACGCGAGAGGATCGGGCATCCCCATGACGCAGAAGGTCCGTTTCATCACGATTGTCGCCCTGGGTCTCGGCGTGCTCACCGGCGTGGCCACCACCGCGCAGACCGGCGGCACCGGCACCGCCTACCGCGCCGACGGCGACACCACCCCTGCGCCCACCTCCACCGGCACCCCGCTCCCCCCGCTGCCCACCGGCCACCAGGACACCTGGGGCTGGGGCTGAACCGAACCCCGGCACCGCCCGCGACCGCCCCGCACCGGCGCCGGCCCCGCGACCCGGCCGGCCGGCCCCACCCGCAGACCGAGACGACGACGCCCACGAGGTAGCCGGATGACCACCGTCCTGGAAAGCCCGCTCCACCCGGCGGCCCCCACCGCCCACGGCGCCACCGCCGCCGTCCGCGTCCTCCTCGCCGACGGACACCACCTGTTCCGCAGCGGGCTCGGCGCCCTGCTCGACCGGGAGAGCGACCTCGCCGTGGTCGCCGAATCCCCCACCGCCGAGGAGGCCGCCGCCGAAGCCGCCCGCACCAGGCCCGCCGTCGCCGTCCTCGACCCCGACCTGCCCGGCCCCGGCGGCCCCGCCGCCGCCGCCCTCATCCGCGACCGGGCACCGGCCACCGCCCTGCTCCTGCTCACCACCCAGGCCCGCACCGCCGACCTGCAGCGCGCGGTCGCCGACGGGGTCGCCGGAGTCCTGCTCAAGGACGTGCCGCCCGCCGCACTGATCGCCGCCGTACGGGAACTCGCCCGCGGCGGACGGGTCTACGACCCCCGGCTGGTCGTCGACGCCGTCCGCGGCGACGCCTCCCCGCTCACCCCCCGGGAGGTCACCGTGCTCGGCCACGTCGCCGACGGCTCCACCATCCACGAGGTCGCCGCCGCCCTCTCCCTCTCCCCCGGCACCGTCCGCAACTACGTCTCGGCCGCCATCGCCAAGACCCGCGCCCGCAATCGCTGCGACGCCATCCGCATCGCCCGCGAACGCGGCTGGCTCTGACAGCCACCTGCCGTGGGGGCAACTGCCTAGGGGCGCGTGGGGGGCACCTCCCGGCCGAAGGCTGGGGAGAACTGCGCAACCCGGGCTGCGGGCCAACCAAACAGGGGCGCGGGGAACTGCGCAATTCGGATGTGGTCCACCTGCCAGAATCGCGTCGGCCCGAAAATGGGCCGGCCCGACTCGACAGGTACACCTTCTCCGGATTGCGCAGTTCCCCGCGCCCCTGTTGGGCTCGGCCCTACCCCCTTGCCTCGGCGACCATGTCGGCGAAGCCGTGGGCGGTGCGGGGGACGTCGGACGGGCGGCTGCCGATGAGGAATTCACCGACGGAGGACTCCGCCGTCCAGTCCAGGCCGAGCGCGCGGGCGGCCGCGTCGGTGTCACCCGAGCCGAGGCCGCAGGGGGCCAGCCCCATGGCCGTCGCCACCAGGTACAGCGTCTGGTAGACCACGCCGACGTGCTTGAGCGTCAACGCGTACGCGATCTGGCTGTACTTCCAGGAGAGCCGGCCGAACCGCGAGGTCACCGTCAGGAGCACCTGCGGGTCGACGCTGCAGCCGGTCGCCCGCCAGGCCGCCGTCATCAGCTCACGGAAGGCGGTCTCGTCCCCGGGCCCGGAGAAGGGCCGCGGGCGGAGCCGGTGTGCGGCCGCGTCGTACCGGTAGACGCCGGGCACCAGCCCCTCGCAGCGGACGACCGAGAGGTAGACCTCGAGTTCGCCGGTGGCGCCGCCGGCCGGGTAGGGCCGGTCGACGATGTCGTAGCCGTGCGGGTCGGCCGGGTCGCCGGGGATCACCCGTCGGACCCGGGCCACCCGGTAGAGCAGTTCGCCGAGTTGGTCGAGGGTGACGGGCCGCTCGGCGTAGGTGCGCACCGAGCGGCGGCCCTCCAGGACTTCGGAGAGGGCCGGGTCGCGGGCGAGCACCTCGTCCCAGTCGGGGACGGGCAGGTCGATGCCGGCGCCTTCCTCGCGCGGGCCGGTGCCGGGGATCGCCGGCAGCTGGGCGACCTCGGGGTGGGCGAAGACGCCGCCGCTCGGGTAGTCGTGGCGGCCCGGGCGGCTGCGGGCGTGGAAGAGCAGGTCGTGGAAGTCCCAGAGCGGGGGTTCGCCCTGGGCGGTGTCGTCGAGGAAGCCGGCGCCGGCGAGCAGTCCGGCGAGGATGCGTCCGGCGGCCGGGGCGAGGCCGGCCAGCAGGGCGGCCTCGTCCACCGAGCGGGAGGCGGTGACCGCTGCGACGAAGGCGCCCGCGGCCGGCCGGTGCAGGGTGAGCCGGAACGGCGCCATGGGCGATTCGAGGACGCAGGCCCCGGCGTGCTCCTCGGGCAGCCGTCGCAGGTAGGCGAAGCGGGAGAGCACCGCGGTGTCGGCGGACCGGCCGAGGCCGGGCAGGCCGGCCGAGCGGGCGATCGGGACGGCGGTGGCCAGCGGCACGCCGAGCGGGTCGGCGAGGGTGGTGGTGACCAGGTACGGGAAGCGCCGCAGCAGGTGCAGCAGCCTGCCGCCGGCGGGGAGTTCGTCGAGGTCGACCTCGGTGCGGGTGAGTTCGGCGAGCCGGTCGACGGTGTCGGCGCCGAGGGCGTGGACCCTCTGGCGGCCCCAGGGGTGGCTGAGTTCGAGGTCGTCGCCCTGGGCGGTGACGACGACCTCGGGGCGCAGCCGCAGCAGGGTGCGCAGGGGGCCGCCGCCGGCCGCGAGGTCGGGCGGGAGCTGTTCGGTCACGGTCATGCGGAGTTCCTCCTCCGGGAGGGGCGGGCCGCCGAGCAGCACGGCGGCCCGCACGTCGTCAGATGAAGATCGGGACGGGGTTGAGGTCCTCCTCCCGGGTCGGCCGGTCGAGCCAGCCGAGGGCGAGCGGCACGTCGTAGAGGCGGCCGGGGGCGAAGCGGGCCCAGAAGTGCCGCATGCCGGGGACGATCACCTTGGCGACCGGCAGGCCGACGTCGGGGCGGGTCTGGTCGAGCACCAGGAACTCCATGCCGCGTTCTTCGACGAGGTGCTGGGCGAGCCGCAGGTCGTCGGCGAGGTCGGTGCCGGCGAGCTCCGCCCAGCGGCCGGGGCCGGCGGCCGCGGCGGCCGGGTCGGGCAGCAGATGGGGGTTGCCGGCGACGGTGGCGGTGGTCCACCAGGCCTTCTGCTCGGGGTCGGCGCCGGCGTAGCTGACCCGGCCCTCGGCGTCGCCGGCGACGGGGCCGAGGAACTGGTTCATCTCGGTGAGCGCCCGGGTGAGGGCGATGTGCGGGTCGAGGTGGGCGCCGAAGGCGATCAGGATGTCCTCGGCGGGCTTGTCCAGGCGCCGGGAGAACGCGCCGACCACCGGGATGCCGAAGTCCGAGGTGAGGTCGAGCGCCCAGATCTCTCGGCGCAGCCCCCGGTAGATGTCGCGGAGTTCGGCGATGTACGGGTCGCCGAAGGCGTCCAGGTCGACGGCGGGCCGATGGACCCGGTTGTACCACCAGAGGGCGACGGCGTCGCGTTCGACGAGTTCCAGGAAGCCCTGCAGGGCGGCGTCCTCGAAGGAGGTCCCTGCCGCGCAGCCGTTGGAGTCGCCGGCGGCGAAGAAGCCGTGGCGGTGCCGGTAGCCGTAGTAGAGCGACATGGTGGGCAGCCAGCGGGTGCGCTGCTCGGTGAGCGACCAGGCGGGCGACCATTCGATCCGGTCGTCCTCGCGGAACCGCTCGGGGACGGTGTTGAACATCGAGCGGCGGGCGTTCCAGCGGGCCCGCTCCTCGTACTGGCGGTCGCTGTAGAGCAGGGTGCGGGCGGGGTGGATCGCGGCGTCGCCGAGTTCGGTGTAGCTGGCGGTGCGGCGGGCCTCGTCGCCCTGGAAGACGCCGGAGTAGCGTTCCATCGCCTCGCCGAGTGCGCTGGCCCGGGCCTGGACGTCGGTGCGGCCCTTGCCGCAGCTCACCGAGCGCAGGCCGGTGCGCAGTTGGCGCAGGTCGCCGCTCTGCCGGGAGAGGTTCTGCCCGGAGACGTACACCCGCAGGCCGGTGGGGGTGCGGGCGGCGGGTACCAGGGAGGTCACCACGCCGGTCACCGGGGAGAGTTGGGACCGGTAGCGCTCCAGCATGTCCTCGGGGGAGGCGGAGCGGTGGCCGCCGTCGGCGGTGAAGGCCTTCGGCCGGGAGGTGAACTCGACCGGGGCGAGCTGGCGTTCGGCCATCAGGCCGGCCTCGCCGCAGGCCGGGCACTGCGGGCGGCGGACCAGCTTGTGGCGTTCGGCCTCCAGCAGCACGGTGTCGAAGGTGAGCACCACCGGCTCCGCGGGGCGCACCCCGGCGAGCCACTTGGCGGCCTCCAGGGCAGCGAGCTGGGCGCCGGTGCCGAGGGTGGGGGCGAGGTGGGCGCCGGCGGTGGAGATCGGGGTGTCCTGGCCGAGCCGGTGCTGCAGGTAGCTGAGCGACTGGCGGTTGGCGGAGAGCCGGTGGGCGAGGCACTCCCAGCAGGCGGTGGCACCGTCGGAGGGGCCCGGGACGAAGACCGGGCCGACCCAGACGATGGAGCCGACCGGGCGGGCGAGCAGCCAGGGGCGTCCGCTCGCGCGGGCGGCGCGGTCCCGGTCGGCGAGGCCGGGGTGCAGGTAGTCCTCGGTGAGGGCGACGGTGAATTCGGCATCCTCGTCGACGGTGACGCCGGCGGCGGCGAGGGCGTCGAGGAAGGGCTGCGGGTCCAGGTCGCCGTACACCTCGACCCGGGCTCGGGAGGTGCGCAGGGCGGCGGAGGAGGCGGCGCCGTCCAGGCCGGCCATCTCCAGGTAGGCGGCGCCGGCCGGGTCGTCGACGGGCCCGGCGGGGGCGAGGTAGCCGCGGTCGCGGAGGGTGCCGACGGCGCCGAGGACCTTGTCGGCGGGCACGGTGCCGTCCAGCGCGGCGCCGATCTGCTCGGGGGTGCGGGTGCCGTCCAGCAGCGGGGCGAGGCGCTGGGCGAGGGCGCCGTCGACCACACAGACGCCGCGCTCGGAGACCAGGTAGACGGCCTCGCCGTCGACGACGTACGGGGTGTAGTGGCGTTTGAAGCCGATCGCGGTGGTGTCGGACATGGCGGTCCCTCGGGTCTCGGGCGGTCAGCGCAGGGTGGCGAGCGGGGCGGTGGCGGGGTCGAGCAGGCGCAGCAGCAGCAGTCCGACGGCGGCGGTGCCGTCCAGGGCGCCGAGGTTGATCCGGTCGTCGGCGGCCCGGTCGGGGTGCCAGCGGCCGGTGGCCGCGCGGCGGGCGATCAGCTCGCCGACGAGCAGCCCGGCGGCCTCCCGGCCGTCGTAGAACGGGCCGGGCAGCAGCGCGTCGGCGCCGTCGGGGACGGTGTGCAGCAGGCCGGCCTCGGCGGCGGTGAGCGCCTCGCCGGCGGTGGCGACCAGGTCGCGGGTGGTGCGGCCGGCGATCTGCGCGGCGCCGACCGGCGGGGTGAGGGCGCCGAGTTCGGCGGGGTCGACGGTGCCGGCGCCGAGCGAGACGGCGGTGTCCAGGCAGGCGAGCCGGCCGGCCCGGGTGGCGGTGGCGAAGCGGTGGCCGCGGAGGCGTTCGCGGACGGTCTCGGGGGCGGCGAGCAGGCCGGGTGCCTCGGCGAGGGTGCGGGCGAGGGCGGCGGCGACCGAGTCGGGGCCGGCCGGGACGAGGTCGAGGAAGCCGTTGTCGGCCGGCTCCTCGTCCGGACCTGCGGCGAGGTGGTCGAGGGCCGCGGCGGCCAGGGTGCGGATGCCGTCCTCGGTCGGCGCGTGGCCGGGGCCGGTGGCGCGGCGCAGCCGCAGCAGGTTGAGCAGCAGGCCGGCGGTGCCCATCGGGGTGTCGGGCCGCGGGGTGCGGGCGGGGCGTCCGGGGCGGGGGTCGGCGGGGGTGGCGACGGCGAGTGCGCCGGGCACCAGGGCCTGGGCGCGGGCGAGGAGTTCGGGTTCGCCGAGCAGGACGCCGGCCCGGGCGAGGGCGTGGATCAGCGATCCGGGGCCGGCCAGTCCGCCGGGGACGGGGGCGCCGGCGGCGAGCCGGGTGTCGGCGGCGAAGGCGAAGCCGCGCGGGGAGTCCGGGTCGATGAGGTCGGCGGCGGTGGTGAGGGCGTGCAGGGCGGCGCGGTGGAAGCGGGGTTCGCCGGTGGCGGCCCAGAGTTCGGCGAGCAGGACGGCGAGGCCGGGGGTGCCGGTGACGAGGTCGAGGCCGAGCACCTCGACCTGGCGCAGCCCGGTGCCGGGGTACCAGCTCTGGCCGAGCCAGCCGTGGCCGCGCCGGTCGGCGAGGATGCGGTCGCCGACGGCGACGGCGTGGCCGAGGAGTTCGCCGGAGCCGGGGGTGGTGCGGCGGGGCCGGGCCGCGAGCGGGGCGGGCAGTTCGGTGCCGCCCCGGGCGGCGTCGATGCAGCCGGTGAGGACGGCGAGGTGGGTGTCGAGGTCGAAGGTGTCGAGTTCGGCGACCCGGTGCTGGAGGCGCTGCCAGCCCGTGCCCTGGAAGTGCCCGGGGATCTCCCGGCCGTCGGCGGTGAAGACCGAGGTGGAGGTGGTGAGCGAGCGGAAGAACGGGATGTCGAGGACGCGGTAGGAGTCGAGTTCGGCGAGGACGACGTCCAGCAGGTCACCGCGGCCGGGGTCGCCGGCCCGGGCGGTGACGGCGCCGTGCAGGGCTCCGGCGATGACCGTCTCGCGGGTGGCGCCGCTGTCGAGGGCGAGCGGGCTGGTCGAGGCGCGGACGATCTTGTAGCCGTCCCAGGTGTGCCGCCAGATGTAGCGCACCCAGATGCCCCGGAAGGGCGCCAGCGGGCCGTCCGCGGAAGCGAGTTCGCCGCGCAGCGCGTACAGCGCGGCATGCATCTCGCGGTAGCCGGCGGTCAGCTCCTCGGTGTACTGCCACGGGTCGGCGGTCTCGCCGTCGTGGACGGGCCGGTACGGGGGCAGCGGCAGTGCGGGTACGCCGGGGGCGACCTCCAGGCTGCCGATCCGGGAGAGGCAGCCGATGTCGAGGGCGCCGGAGTGCTTGGCGGGTGTCCACGCCTGGAAGGCCATCGCGGTGCGCACCACGGTGGACTCCAGCTCGTCCAGCAGGCCGTGCTGGCCGGGGCCGAGCACCGGTGGCGCCTGCACCCGCGGGTAGAGCAGGCACTCCAGGTCGATCAGGGCGGGGTGCTCGCCGTCGGCGATCAGGTTGTCGGCCCACAGGTCGCGGCCCTCCAGCAGCTGGACGAGCCGGATCGTCATGCCGAGCCGCCGGTAGAAGCGGGCGAAGCCGCCGCGGTCCGCGCAGGGACGGTGCGGGACGAGCTCCTCCCAGCCGTAGTCGCTCTCGCAGTCGGCGGCGAGCGAGGCGCCGTGGCCGTCGTCGCCGCGGTCGCTGCGCAGCAGCACGGTGCGCTCCGGCAGGTCGAGCGGGAGGTCGCGGTTGAGCCGGCGGACGAGGTCGAGGTAGGCGGCGGCGTGCCGCATGTCCTTGGGCTTGTAGACGACGGCCGGGCCGGTCGCGAAGTGCAGCAGGGCGACCGAGCGGCCGCCGGCGTGCCGGTCGCCGGCGTCGCCGCGGACCTGGTCGAGGGGGCCCGGGTCCTCGCCCTGCCAGAGCTGCTCGACGAGCAGCGCCCGGTCGGCGGCGAGCCGGGCGAACAGCTCGGTCTGCACGTGCTGCCACTGCCGGCAGACGGTGCCGACCAGGTACGCGAGGGCGGGTAGCCGCTCCAGCCGGGCGAGCCAGCCCTCGACGGAGGTGTCCAGGCCGCCGGCGGCGTCCCAGTCGGTGGCGCGCGGCCGGCCGGTGGCGGCCTGCAGTTCGTGGCAGAGCGAGAGGTTGCAGGCTTCGGTGAGCCGGGCGGTCAGGGCGCCGGCCAGGTCTCCGCGGGCCCGGTCGGTGACCGGGACGCCGAGGATCCCGCCGGGGCCGTCGGGCAGCAGCGCCCGGGCGGCGGCCCCGAAGGCGGCGGTGAGGGCGCCGGGCGCGGTGGTCTCCGGGCCGGGTGCGGCGGGCAGGGTACGCAGGAAGGCGGCGAGGGCGAGCGCCCAGGGCGGCAGCGCGGCCGGGTCGGCGAGGACGACCGGGCGCAGGCCGTCGCCGAGCGGCCGGCCGGTCTCCGCGAGGTGGTCGAGCAGGACGCCCGCGCCGCCGTGGCCGCCGGCGGCGCGGCGCAGCCAGGTGTCGACGGCGGCGGCGCGGGCCCGCCGGTCCTCGTCCGGGTCGGGGGCGAAGTGCGCGGTGCCGTCCGGCCGGGCGGCTGCGCGGTCCTCGAAGGAGGCCGCGGCGGCCACCACGGCGCGCAGCCGCTCGTCGCCCCGGGCGGTGCCGGGGAGCAGCCGGGCGGGGCCGGCGCCACCGTCGGACGGGGTGTCGGCGGGGCGGAGCCAGGTCTGCAGGTCGAGCGACATCTCACATCTCCTGGAGTCGGGCGAGGCGGGTGAACAGCGGGTCGGTGCCGAGCAGTTCGTCGTACGTGCCGGTGGCGGTGACCCGCCCGCCGGAGAGCACGTGGATGCGGTCGGCGGTGCGGACGGTGCTGAGCCGGTGGGCGATGACGATGCGGGTGGTGTCAAGGCCGGCGACGGCCTCGGCGACCTTGCGCTGGGTGGCGTTGTCGAGGGCGGAGGTGGCTTCGTCGAGCAGCAGCACGGCGGGCCGGCGGACGAGGGCGCGGGCCAGCAGCAGCCGCTGGACCTGCCCGCCGGAGAAGCCCTGGGCGTCCTCGCCGATCCGGGTGCCGAGGCCGAGCGGCAGGCGGCGCAGGTCGTCGGCGATGCCGGCGAGTTCGGCGGCCTCCCAGATGCGGTCCTCGCTGACCTCGCTGTCGGTGCCGGCGAGGTTCTCCAGCAGTGAGCCGCGCAGCATCCGGCCGTGCTGGAGGACGGCGCCGAGCCGGCGGCGGACCAGCCGGGCATCGAGGCCGGCGAGGTCCCGGCCGTCGTAGCGGACGGTCCCCGACTCCGGCTGCTCGAAGCCGAGCAGCAGCCGCACCAGGGTGGACTTGCCGGCGCCGGAGGGGCCGACCACGGCGACCAGTTCGCCGGGTGCGGCGTGCAGCGAGACGCCGTCCAGGGCGGGGGCGGCGGTGCCCGGGTAGCGGAACACCGCGTTCTCCAGGGCGACGTCGCCGCCGAGCGGGCCGGGGTCGGCGAGCGCCCCGCGGCGCTCGCCCGGTGCGGACTCGGCGAGGATCGGCCGCAGCCGGTCCAGCACGGGGGCGATGCCGTAGGCGCCGGCGGCGGCGTGGGTGACCTGGCCGAGCGCCATGGCGACCTGGCCGGCGGCGACACCGGCGGCCATCAGGTGCCCGGACGGGGTGTCCCCGGCCGCCGTCGCGCCCGCCAGCAGCACCGCCAGCAGCAGCGGTTGCAGGGCGGCGGTCAGCGCACCGGCCGCGGCGTCGGCCCGCTGGGCGGCGGCGTCGGCCCGCTTCTGCGCGGCGAAGGGCACCGCCCAGCGGGCGAAGGCCTGGATCTCCCGGCCCGCCGTCTGGATCTTGTCGATGCCGAGCAGCAGCCCGTACAGCACGCCCTGCAGCCGGCCGTGCAGGGCGAACACCTCGCTCTCGTACCGCTGCCGACGGCGGCCGAGGGCCAGCAGAAGTCCGGTGACCACCAGCACGGCGAGCAGCAGCAGCGCGCCGAGCCACGGGTCGACCAGCAGCAGCACGGTCAGCCCGGAGGTGGCGAACACCGCGCCGAGCACCGCGCCGACCAGCACCTCGGACATCGCCTGGCGGGCCTGGGCGACCGCGTTCGCCCGGTGCACCAGGTCGCCGGTGGTGAAGTCGCGGAAGAACCGGGCGTCGTGGCCCAGCAGCCGGTCCCAGACGGCCGGTTCCAGCGCGGACTGCACCCGCCCGGTCAGCCGGACGGCCGCCGTGTTGCGGACGAGCACCAGCAGCCAGGACGCCGCCACCGCCGACCCCAGCAGCAGGGCCAGCCAGCGGACGGGGTGCCGGTCCGCCGCGAGCAGCTGCGGCAGCAGCACGCCGGTGCTGAGCGGCACCAGCAGGCCGAGCAGGGCCGCGGCCAGGCCGGCCGCGGTGAGCCGGGCGAGGTCCCGGCGGGCACCCGGGACGGCCAGCACGAACCGGGCCAGCCCGGCCGGACCGAGTGCACCGGGCGGCAGCGGCGGGTACAGCAGCAGTGCCCGCCGCTGCAGCGCCACCCGGTGCCTGCGGCCGGCGGGTCGGGCACCCGCCGGGTCGTACCGCCGGTGGCCGCCGGACGGGCGCGGCACCAGCGCGATCGGACGGCCGTCGTCCGCGGCGAACCCGACCACCGGGCCGGCCAGCCCGGCCGGGTCGCCGTGCCCGTCCGGGCCCTCCGGCAGGGTGATCGGGCGGGACCGCACCCCGGCCGACCGCAGCAGCGCGGCCAGCGGGTCACGGGCCGTCCGCACCGCGGCGGGCAGGTCGGCGGGCGGTCGGCCGTCCTCGCCGCGGAGCCCGAGGCCGAGCGCGTCGAGGACGGCCCGGGCCCGGTCGGCCGGGTCGGTGGCGGCGGGCGGCGGCGCGGCGGCCGACGGGCCCGCGGTGTGCAGCTCGCCGAGGGCGGCGGCCAGCGCCGCCCGGTTGGCGGCGGCGGTGGCGGCCGGGCCCGCCGTTGCGGGGGCCGCCGGGGTGGTCGCGGTGGTCATGCGGTCTCCTGGGTGCCGGTCGCCCGCTCGGCGAGCGGGGTGTCGGCGCGCGCGGTGCCGGTGGGCGCGGTGTCGGCCAGCAGGGTGCGGTACGGGCCCGGGACAGCGGCGAGTTCGGCCGGGGTGCCCTGCTGGACGATCCGGCCGTCCGCGATCACCACGACCCGGTCGGCGGCCTGCACGGTGCTCAGCCGGTGGGCGAGCACCAGACAGCTGGTGCCGCGGCGGCGCAGGTGCGCGTTGACGGCGGCCTCGGTGTGCGCGTCGAGCGCCGAGGTGGCCTCGTCCAGCACCAGCAGGGCCGGTTCCAGGGCGAGCGCCCGGGCGAGTTCCAGGCGCTGGCGTTCGCCGCCGGAGAGGTTGCGGGCGTCCTCCTCGATCCGGGCGCCGTCCGGGCCGCCGCGGCGGCGCACCAGTTCGGCGGCCTCGGCGTCGGCGAGCGCCCGGTGCAGGGCGTCCTCGGGCAGGGCCGGGTCCCAGAGCGTGAGGTTCTCCCGGACGGTTCCCTCGAAGAGCCGCAACTGCTGTTCCACGTAGGCGACCTGGGAGGTCACCACGGACCGGTGCCAGTCGTCGCGGGGGCGGCCGTCGAGCAGCACCCGGCCGCTCCACGGGCGGAGCACCCCGGCGGCGAGCCGGGCCACGGTGGACTTGCCGCTGCCGCTGGTCCCGACCACGGCGACCCACTCCCCCGGGCGGATCCGCAGCGAGATGCCGGAGATCGCCGGCGGCCGGTTGGGGTCGTAGCCGAAGGAGACGTCCTGCAGCTCCAACTCGCCGGTCAGCCGGGCGGGTTCGGCTGATTCGGCGGGGACCTCGAGGACGGGGACGAGAAAGGGGTCCGGCTCGGTGGTCTCCACGTCCTCCAGCAGCGCGTTCTGCGCCCGGGCGACGGTGAACTCCGATCCGGTGCCGACCAGCTGGCCGACCGGCAGGAGGAAGCCGTTGAGCAGCAGCAGGAAGGCCACCAGGGTGCCCAGGGTGAGCGAGCCGCCGAGCAGCAGCGCGGTGCCGGCCACCACCACGGTCGCGGTGGCGGCCGAGTTGAGCGCACCCGGCAGCGACAGCGGCACGATCACCGCGGCCGTGACCTTCTGGCCGGTCTCCATCGCCCGGGCCTGCCAGCCCGCCCAGGAGCGGAAGAAGGAGTCCTCGGCGCCCTCCGCCTTGACCGTCTCGATCGCCGACACCCCGGCGAAGGCGACGCCGTCCCGCTTGTACTGCTCGGCGTGCAGCCGGTGCACCAGGCCGCCGCGGCGCCGGTCGGCGACCCTCAGCGCCAGTACGTCCAGCACCGCGACGGCGACCGGCACGGCCACGAGCCGGGGTTCCAGCCAGGCCAGCGCACCCAGGTGGACGGCGGCCCCGGCGGCGGAGGCGGCGGCGCCCGCGGCCCGGTACGAGAGCAGCGCGGCCAGGCCGTCGTTCATCTGCACCCGGGTCACCAGGCCGCCGAGCTGCCGCCGGTGGAAGAACGAACCCGGCAGCCGCAGCATCCGCCAGAGGAAGCCGGACGAGCCGCGGGCGGCCATGGCCTCCAGCACCCGATTGACCAGGCTCTGCTGCAGCCAGGTGCCGAGCAGCACCGTCACGGCGACCGCAGCCGCCGTCAGGGTCAGCGGCAGCGCCCAGGAGGCGGTGCCGGCCAGGGTCACCGAGGCGAGGTAGGCGCGCAGCAGGAACGCCGCCGCAACCCCCGGCACCGCCAGCAGCACCGCCAGCAGCACGGCGAGCAGCAGCGGGCCGGCGAACGGCCGCATCCGGCCGGCCAGGGCGTGCAGCAGCGGGAAGCGGCGGCCGCCGCGCTCGAAGTCCGGGCCCGGCTCGAAGCCGACCGCGATCCCGGCGAAGGACTCCCAGAACTCCCCGGGTGAGGCCGAGTAGGTGCCCAGCGAGGGGTCGTTGATGTGCACCCGGCCGCGCCGGACGCCCTCGAAGACGGCGAAGTGCGGGCCGGTGACCAGCACCATCGACGGCACCGGTACCTTCTCCAGGCCGAGCAACCGGCCCTCGGCGCGCACCACCCGGCGGCCGCGGGCGATCAGCCCGTACCGGCCGGCGGCGCGGGCCACCGCGGCGGCGCTCACCCCGTCCCGGCTCACCCCGCAGGACCGGGACGCCTCCTGCAGGGTCACCCGCCGGCCGAAGGCGCCGAGCACCACGGCCAGGCAGGCGGCGCCGCAGTCCTGCTCCTCCATCTGCGGCACGACCGGGGTGCGCAGGTAGCGGCGCGGCCTGCGCCGTCGCGGAGCCTTCGCGGGCTCCTCCTGCGCGGCCGGACGGGGCGTGTCGGCGGCCGTGGCCGGACTCTCCCGGACGTCGAGGCTCATCGCGCGGCCCCCTTGCCGAGCACGGCCTGGTACGGGTGGCGGGCGCCGAGGTCGAGGTTCACGGTGACCGGCAGCGGGCCGGGCAGCGCGGCCGCCGACCGCTGCACTGCGGGCGGGAGTTCGGCGTACGCCGTCCAGACCGGGGCCGCGCCGGCGGGCAGGCCCGGCAGCGCGACGGGCAGGGTGCCGTCCAGCGAGTCGGCGCGGGCCGGCAGCGGGTCGACGGCGGTGATCACGGCCCGGACGGGTGCCCCACCGGGGACGGGGACGAGCACCGTCCGGCCCGGCCGCAGCTCCCCGGCCCGCGTCGGGTCGGTGGCGAACAGCCGGACGGTCAAAGGGAGTCCGGCCGGGTCGAGGGTGAGGACGGGGGCGCCTGGGGCCAGCAGCCCGCCGGGGGCGGCCGCCAGCGCGGAGACGGTGCCCGCCCGGTCGGCCCGCAGCTCGGACTGCCGTCCGTCGGCGCTCCGCAGCACGGCCACGGCCTGCCCGGCCGCCACCCGCTCACCGGGCGACACCAGCAGCCGGACGAGCGTGCCCGCCTGCTCGGCCCGGACGGTCGCCGGGGCCGAGCCGTGGGCCACCACCGCGGGCAGGGCCACGGTGTGCGGCAGCGTGCCGAACACCACCCAGGTCGTCCCGGCGCCGACCGCGAGCAGCAGCGCCGCCGCAGCGGCCGACAGCCGCGCGCCGACCAGCCGCACCGGCTGGTCCAGCCCGGGTTCGAGGACGGCGGCGGCCCGCCCGGCGGCCGCCGCGGTGGCGGTGGGCGCGGTGGGCGCCGCGGTCACGGTGGGCGCCGCGACCGTGCTCACCGCGCCGGGCGGTGCGGGCTCGGGCGGTGGCGTCGACGTCGGGCCCCGCTCCCCCGCCGCGCTGGGCGTCGGGGTCGGTGCGGCGCTCGTGCCGCCGCGTCGGGTGCGTTTCCTGGTGGCGGTGCCGCTCATGCCTGCCCCACCTCCGTGAGGACCGGTCGGGGCGGGCAGTGCAGCGGGAGCTCGCGCAGGCCGCCGAAGACGAACTGGGTGCTCCACGGGGCCGTCCGGGTGGTGAGCGGGGTGCTGAGGGTGCGGTGTTCGCCGGCTGCGGCGAGGCCCCGCAGGACGGCGGCCCCCGCCATCAGGGAGAGCGGGGCGCCGAGGCAGTGGTGCGGACCGTGGCCGAAGGCCAGGTGGCGCAGTTCGGCCCGGTCCGGGTCGAAGCGGTCGGGGTCGGCGAAGCGCCGCGGGTCCCGGTTGGCGGCGGCGTACAGCAGCAGGACGACCCGGCCGGCGGGGATGACGGTGCCGGCGACCTCCACCTCCCGGGTGAGGGCGCGGGCGCTGGCCCGGACGGGGCTGCCGAGCCGCTGCGCCTCGTCGAAGACGGCGGCGGCGTCGGCGGGCCGCTCGCGCAGCCGCTCGGCGAGGCCGGGGGTGTGCAGCAACTGCCAGACGGCGAAGGAGAGTCCCGAGGTGAGTGTCTCCAGGCCGTTGGCCAGCAGCATGACGACGAAGGCCAGCAGGTCCCGGTCGTCGAGCCGGCCCTCGCCGCGGGCAACGGCGAGCCGGCTGATCAGGTCGTCGCCGGGCCGGGCCGCGCGGGCCGCGCAGAGTTCCTCCACGTAGCCGCGGAACTCCTCGAACTCCGCATCGAGTTCGGCGATGCGGGCGGCGCCCTCGGTGCCGTCGAAGTCGTCGAGCAGCGAGCGGGCGACCAGGCGGGCCCAGCCGGTGACGCGTTCCTGCTCGGTGTCGGGGATGTCGAGGATCGCGCAGGAGACGGCGACCGGCAGCGGCACGGACAGGTCGGCGACGACGTCGAACGAGCCCGCGGCGAGCAGGGGTTCGAGCATCCGCTCGACGGTGCTCTCGATGCGCTCCCGCATCTGCTCCAACCGGCGGACGCTGAAGGCGGTGGTGGCGAGCCGCTTGAGCCGGGTGTGGTCGGCGCCGTCGCGCATCGGCAGCATCCGGTCGACCACCCGGGAGAGCGCGGTGGCGCCGGCCCGGGGCAGGCCCACGGCGGTCGGGTCGACGGCGGTGCCGGGGTGCACGAGGACGGTGACGATCTCCTCGTAGCCGGACACGACGTGCACCCGGCCGAGGTCGAGGACCGGCGCCTCGGCGAGCAACCGGCGGTAGAGCGCGGGTGGGTCCTGCTGTGCGGCGGGCTGTTGGATGAACCGCGTCAGCTCGTGCCGGAGGCTGTCCATGCCCGGCTCTCCTCAACTGGGTCGGTGGGGTGCTGAGTTGGGGGAGGAAACAGGGGTGCCGCGGTGGAACCCGCGAGGCGGGCCCACCGCGGCACAGGACCCGTTACTCCGCGGCGGTCTCGGCGACCGAGTTGGACACGGAGCTGAAGCTGGAGACCGGGCAGGCGGCGCAGGCCAGCGAGCTGACGCTGATGCCACCGTTGACGGTGTCGAGCTCCTCGACCTCGATGTCGAACTGCTCGTTCTCGGTGATCTCGTTCTCGGCCATGGTGGTCTCCCTCCGATGGTCGGCGCCGCTCCCCGGCCGGGGCCCGGTCACCGTTCTCCGCCTCCGTTCGCCGGCCTTTTCTCCGGCCCGCTCTCGGCGACGAGAAAAATATGCACCGGGGGCACAGGAGTGCGACAGTAAGGGATGTAAGGAATTCACCCGTGGAAAATGACACACCCCCTCGCATGACATTTTGCACCCATTCTGAGCTGCACATATGTGGACTCTTGCCTTGACCCTCCACCACCCCTCACGCTGTATTCCATGACATCCACCATCAGCTCCAGAATTCCCGGGACGGCAGCCGTGGAGGTGCGGGACCTGCACCGCCGATACGGCGATTACGAGGCGGTGCGCGGCGTGTCCTTCACCGTCGCCCGCGGAGAACTCTTCGCCCTGCTCGGCACCAACGGCGCCGGCAAGACGACCACGCTGGAGGTGCTGGAGGGCTACGGCCCGCCGAGCTCCGGCACGGTCCGGGTGTTCGGCCTGGACCCGTACGCGCAGGGCCCCGAGGTCCGACGGCGCACCGGCGTGATGCTCCAGGAGGGCGGCTTCTTCAAGGAGTTGACCGTCTCGGAGACGGTCGACTCCTGGCGGGGCTTCCTCACCGGGCCACGGCCGACCGCCGAGGTGCTGGCCCAGGTCGGCCTCACCGAGCGGGCGGGCACCCGGGTCGCCCAGCTGTCCGGCGGCGAACGGCGCCGGCTGGACCTCGCCCTGGCCGTGCTGAACGCCCCCGACCTGCTCTTCCTGGACGAGCCCACCACCGGCATGGATCCGGAGGCCCGCCGCACCACCTGGCGGATCGTCAAGGAACTGCAGGACTCCGGCACCACCGTGCTGCTCACCACCCACTACCTGGAGGAGGCCCAGCAGTTGGCCGACCGGGTGGCCATCATGGACAAGGGCCGGCTGGCCGCGGTCGGCACGGTAGAGGAGGTGCTCTCCGGGCACGGCACCAGGATCACCTTCCCGCTGCCGAAGGGCGTCAGCGAGACCCAACTGCCGCAGGTGACGGGTGGGTCGGCGATCGTCACGGACGGCGTCGCGGTGTACACGGCGGCCCGAACCGCCCCGGCGCTGGCCGCGCTGCACGCCTGGGCGGCCGAGTGGTCGGTGGAGCTGGACGGCATCGAGGTGCGGCCCGCCTCCCTGGAGGACGTCTTCCTGGAACTGGCACACGACGGCCGCGGCACCGACGCGGCGCACGAAGGGGCAGGTGCACGATGACCACCACCGACACGACGGGCGCGCTCGCGGCCCGCCGCACCGAAGCCGCCCCCGTGGTGGCCGCACCGCACGGCCGGCCGGGCTACGCCCGAGGCCAGTTCCTGCTCTCCTGGCGGGTGTTCTGGCGCAACCGGCGTTCCACCTTCATCGGCTTCCTGCTGCCGGTGCTGCTCAACCTGGTGGTCGCGGCCCCGCTGCGCGGCAAGGAGATCGCCGGGGTGAACGCGGCCGGCTACACCACCGTCGGCTTCATCGGACTGGCCCTGGTGACCTCGTTCATCAACCTGCTGAACGGGGTGGTCGCCCGCCGCGACGACCTCGTCCTCAAGCGGCTGCGCGGCACCGAGGTCCCGCCGACGGCGATCTTCGCCGGTCAGATCGGCGCGGGCGGCGCCGTGGTGCTGCTGCAGGTGCTGGTGCTGGGCGCGGTCTCGGTCGGCTGGTTCGGGGCGGAGCTGCCCGCCGACCCGCTGCTCTTCCTGCTCACCGTGGTCGGCGGCTACCTGCTCTTCGCGGTGCTCGCCGTGGCGCTCTCCGGGGTGACCCCCAGCGCGGAGGCGGCGCCGATGGTGGCCACGCCGGTGCTGCTGCTCTGCATGTTCGGCAGCGGCGTGGTCGCCCCGCTGGCCTCGATGCCCGACTGGCTGCGGCCCGCCGCGCACGTGCTGCCGCTCGCCCCGGTCGTGGAGACCCTGCGGACGGCCTGGTTCGGCCGCGGCTTCGGCCACGAGACCTGGGCGGGCGCCCCGCTGGAGCGGCTCGACCTGCTGCACGGCTGGGCGCACGCCGCCCCCTCGCTGCTGATGATCGCCGCCTGGGTCGCCGCCGCGGCCGTCCTGGGCCGCCGGCTGTTCCGCTGGGAGCCCCGCCGCGGCTGACCGCCGCACCGCCCGGCGCGCACCCCCGACCGCCCGGGGGTGCGCGGGGCCGCCGCCCGGGTGTGCGAGAGTGCGGACGGACGGATCGTCAACGGGCGGGTACGAGGAGCGTGGGCGCGGTGGCAGGGCGGGCTTCCGGCAGCACGGCGGACGGCGGCCGGGGCGGCGGCGGGGGCGGCCGGGTCGACGCGGTGGTGGTCGGCTCCGGGCCGAACGGGCTCGCCGCCGCACTGCTGCTCGCCGCGGCCGGCCTGGAGACCGTCGTGTACGAGGCCGCCGACACCGTGGGCGGCGGAATGCGCACCGCCGAGACCACCCTGCCCGGCTTCCGGCACGACCTCTGCTCGGTCGCCCACCCGATGGCCCTGGCCTCGCCGTTCTTCCGCGCCTTCGGCCTCGCCGACCGGGTCGACCTGCTGCAGCCCCCGGCGCCGTACGCGCAGCCGCTGGACGGCGCCCCGGCCGGGATCGCCTACCGCGACCTGGACCGCACCGCCGAACGGCTCGGCCGCGACGGCCGCGCCTGGCGGGCCCTGTTCGGCCCGCTGGTGGACCGCTGGCAGGGCACGGTCGACGCCGCGCTCTCCGACCAGCGCCGGCTGCCCGCCGACCCGCTGACGGCGATTCGACTGGGTCTGCGGGTCGCCGAGTTCGGCACCCCGGCCTGGGGTGCGCGGTTCCGCGACCCGGCCGCCCGGGCGATGCTCGCCGGCGTCGCCGCGCACGCCGTCGCCCCGCCGCGCGCCCTGGCCCCGGCCGGCGCCGGCCTGCTGCTGGCCGCCCTGGGACACGCCGTCGGCTGGCCGGTGCCGCGCGGCGGCAGCCAGGCGATCGCCGACGCCATGACTGCCGAACTGGTCCGCCGCGGCGGCCGGATCGTCACCGGCCACCGGGTCGGATCGCTCGCCGAACTCCCGCCCGCCCGGGCCGTCCTGCTCGACCTCACGCCCGCCGGCCTGCTCCACCTTGCGGGGCCCGCGCTGCCCGAGGGGTACGCCCGGCGGCTGCGCGCCTTCCGGTACGGCTCGGCCGTCTGCAAGGTCGACTTCGCGCTGGCCGGCCCGGTGCCGTGGGCCGACCCGGCCTGCGCCGAGGCGGGCACCCTGCACCTGTCCGGCACCCGCGAGGAGACCGTCGCCGTCGAACGCGAGGTCGCCGCGGGCCGCCACGCGGCACGGCCGTACGTGCTGGCGGTGCAGCCGGGGGTCGTCGACCCGGGCCGGGCGCCCGCCGGGATGCACACCCTGTACAGCTACGCCCACGTGCCGCACGGCTCGACGGTGGACGTCGGCGAGGCCGTGGAACGGCAGGTCGAGCGCTTCGCCCCCGGCTTCCGCGACCTCGTCCTCGCCCGGTCGGCCACCACCGCCGCCGACCAGCAGCTGCACAACGCCAACCACGTCGGCGGTGACATCGGCGGCGGTGCGATGTCGCTGTGGCAGACCGCCTTCCGCCCCGTCCCCGCCCTCGACCCGTACGCCACCCCCCTCGACGGCGTCTACCTCTGCTCCTCCTCCACCCCGCCCGGCCCCGGCGTCCACGGCATGGCCGGCCTGCACGCCGCCCGCCGCGCCCTGAAGCACCGCTTCGGCCTCACCGGCGACCCGCTGCGCCGCCTGGCGGAGGGCTGAGGAAGCCCGGGATGCGGAATCGCCGTTGACGAGTCCGCCGGCGCTGCCGGAGGCTGTCCCGGACCGGTCGTCAGAAGGCCGCCCAGGAACCACCGCTCAGGGAGGGGACCGTGCAGCCACGGACCCGGACCGTACCCGCCCGCCTCGGTGCGGCCCTCGCCGCGGCGCTGCTCCTCGCCGGCTGCACGTCCGGGGCACGGCACACCGCGGCTCCCGCGCCGTCCGACGGCGGGCCGACCCACGGCAACCGGATCCACACGGGCAGCGAGGCGAGCCCGTCGTACTGGGTGCGGTCACCGACGGACCGGTTCGCGCTCCTGGTGGAGGAGACCGGGTCGAGGAGCGATCCCGGCGGCACCCGCCGCCGGGCGGTGATCAGGTCCTACACGCCGTCGCCCTCGGCGACCGGCGAGGGGACGCTCGGGGCGGTGGTGTGGCGCGACACCGCGGAGTACGGCACCTTCGCCGACAGTCCGTCCTTCCTGTGGGAGGAGGCCCGGGACCGCGTCCGGATCGTCCTCACCCCCGGCGGCGCGCCGCACCCGTCGGTGGCGTTCCACGTGGTCACGGAGGGGCCCGGCGGCGCCTGGTCGCCGCGCACGGTCGACGGGTCGGAGTACCGGGACGTCCCGGTGTAGGTCCGCGGGAGGATCCCGCAGCCGGTGCGCGGGGAGCTCGGGCTGTCCTGACCGCCGGTGCTCAGTCCGGGCCGGACGGCGGTTCGGCGACGACGACCTCGGCGGGGCGCAGCATCTGGTCGCCGACGCGGTAGCCGGTGCGGACGACCTCGATGCAGATCGGGCCGGTGACCACGGCGGACCGGGTGTAGCCGACGGCGAGGTGCAGCACGGGGTCGAAGGCTTCGCCGGGTTCGCCGAAGGACTGCAGGCCGAGGGCGCCGAGCTCGCTCTCCAGCAGGTCGGCGACGGCGCCGAAGCCGTCGACCACCTCGCCGGCGGCGCGGGCCCGGTCGAGGGCGTCGAGCACGGGCAGTAGCCGGGCGAGCACGTTGGAGACGGCGATCTCGCGGACGGCCAGGCGGTCGCGGTGGACGCGGCGGCGGTAGTTGTCGTACTCGGCCTTGAGGCGGCGCAGGTCCTCGTCGGGCCCGGCGTTCGGGCCCTCTCCGTCGCCTGCCGAGTGCGCCATGGACCGGACTCCCTCCGGGCGGTATCCGCAGCCCCTGAAACCGGGATAATTCTGGATAAAGGGCTTGTCAAGGGCCGAGGCAGGGAGGTAGACGCGATGATCACCGAACTGGCCGTGGAGCGGGTCGAATTCACCTGCGGACAATGCTGGCACCGCTGGTCCGTGGACTACGACGTCCAGCACTACCGCGACGACGACGGCACCGACTGGGAGTACTTCTCCCGCGACGGGATCGGTGCGGCGTCCCCCTACACGCCGGACGGCGGGGTTCCCTGTCCGCAGTGCGGGCGGCACTGGGTCGGCCACCTCGTGGCCCGGCGGCTGGTGCCGCTGGCCGGCTCCGGCGGGTCCGCGCCGCGCCACCTCGTCGAGGACCGGGAGAGCCACCGCCCGGAGCGGCACGAGGCGCCGTTGCTGTCCGGCACCGTGCACCGCGAGCCGCACCCGGCGCCGCCCAGCTGACCACCGGCCGCCGACCCACCGACCGCGCTCAGCGCTGCGCGGCGACGGTGGCGTCGATGCCGGCCAGGGCGATGTCGAGCCCGGCCTCGAACTGGCTGTCGCGGGAGGCGCGCAGGCCACCGTCCTCGGTGGGCGGCAGCAGGTCGGCGCTGTCGAGGAAGCGGGCGTCGGCCCGCTCGGCGACGCCGCGGACGACGCGGTTGAGTTCGTCCTCGTGGAGGCCGGAGGCCCGGACCCGCTCCTGCCACTGCGACTCGGCGAGCGCGAAGCCGTAGACGAACTGCAGCACCAGGCCGAGGGCGCCGCCGAGCCGCTCGCCGGTGAGCCCGGTGCGGCGGATCGCGCCGATCGCGCTGGTCGAGAAGAAGAGCGCGTTGGGGCCCAGGGCGAGGAACTGGCCGGCGAGTCGGGCGGCCCAGGGGTGTTCGTGCAGGCAGCGGCGGTACTCGCGGGCGAGCAGCCTGAGGTGGGCCCGCCAGTCGTCGCCGTCGCCGAGCGGCGGGATCCGCATGTCGCCGAAGGCCTCGTCGAGGGCGAGTTCGAGGAGTTCGTCCTTGTTGTCGACGTACCAGTAGACCGACATGGGGGTGACGTCCAGGGCGGCGGCGAGTTTGCGCATGCTGAAGGCCCGGACGCCGTCGGCGTCGAGCAGGGCGACGGCGGTGCGCACGATCCGCTCGCGGCTGAGGCCGGCGGGCGCGCTGCCGCGGCGCCGCTCGCGGGGCGGCGCCACCCAGATGCTGACGGCCGGGTCGCGGGGCTTGTCCGCCATGCTCGTCCTTCGTGCTCGCTGCACGGCCGCCGGTGCTGCGGCCGTGCAGCGATCGTAGGGCCGGATCAGCCCGCCTGGGCCACCGGCTCGGCGGGGGTGGACGCGGCGGGCGGCGCGTCGGCGGCCCGGCCGAGCAGCCAGGCGGCGACCAGGCCGCCGGCCAGCACCGCGGCGGCGCCGATCAGCTGTCCTGCGGTGAGGCTGTCGGCGAAGGCCGACCGGATCGTGCCGGCGGCGGAGGCGCCGCCGGCGGCGAGGGCGTCGGGCAGCGAGCGGGCGGCGGAGTCCGGCAGCCCGGCGGGCAGTGCGGCGGCGAAGTTCGCGGCGAGCACGGCGCCGAGGACGGCCACGCCGAGCGAGTTGCCGAGTTCGCCGAGGGTGCCCATCAGGCCGGAGCCGACGCCGGCCTTCTCCGGCGGGATGGAGGTCATCACCGCGCCGGCCATGGCGGGCTGGGCACAGGCGACGCCGGCGCCCATCATCACCAGGCCGAGCAGGATGCCCGGGTAGGAGCCGCCGTGGCCGAAGAGGGCGATCGCGGCGAGTCCGCCGGCCAGCAGCGAGAGACCGGTGGCGATGGCGGCGGGCGGTGAGAGCCGGGCGGTGAGCCGCATGCCGGTGCCGGTGAGGTTGAGCGCGACGACGGTGAGGGCCATCGGGGCGGTGCGCAGGCCCGCGTCGAGCGGCCCGTAATGGAGCACGAACTGCAGGTGCTGGGTGAGCAGGAAGAGCGAGCCGCCCATGCCGAAGCTGACCAGGACGCCGCCGGAGACGGCGCCGCGGAAGCGCGCGTTGCGGAAGAACGCGAGGTCGAGCAACGGGTGTTCGATCCGGCGCTCCCAGAGGCCGAAGGCCAGCAGGAAGAGCGCGCCGAGGCCGCCGGCGAGCAGGGTGCGGGGCGCCGTCCAGCCGTAGCCGGGGCCCTGGATGACGGCGTGGACGAGGCCGGTGAGGCCGGCCGTGGAGAGCACGGCGCCGAGCAGGTCGGGGCGGTCGCCGCGCGGGTCCTTGGACTCGGGCACCAGCCGGCCGACGGCGATCAGGCCGAGGGCGGCGACCGGCAGGTTGACCAGGAAGGTGGAGCCCCACCAGAAGTGGTTCAGCAGCAGACCGCCGATGACCGGTCCGAGGGCGACGCCGAGCGAGGCGACGGCCGTCCAGGCGGCGATCGCCTTGGGCTGCTCGTCGGCGTCGAAGGTGCGGACGACGATGGCGAGGCTGGTGGCGAGCAGCAGGCTGCCGCCGACGCCCATGCCGGCGCGGGCGGCGATCAGCTGGCCGGGGTCGCCGGCGAGGGCCGCGGCGAGCGATCCGGCGCCGAACAGGCCGAGGCCGATCATCTGGACCTTCTTGCGGCCGTACCGGTCGGCGAGGCCGCCGGCGGCGATCAGCAGGCCCGCCTGGGCGAGCGAGTAGGCACCGATGACCCACTGGGTCTGGGAGGTGGTGGCGCCGAGTTCCTCGGCGAGGGAGGGCACGGCGACGTTGAGGATGGTGTTGTCGAGGATCACGACGAGTTGTGCCAGACAGATGACCGCGAGGATCACCCATCGGTCCGGACGGCGCTGGGGATCGGCCACAGCCGGCTCCACTCTCTCTTCTACGGTGTACAAGGCTTGTACACCGTAGAAGAGAGTCCGCGCGGGGCGCCACCGGTTTGCGGCAACGCATCCGCCCGGCGGGGCGTCAGAGTCCGGCGCGGATCTCGTCCAACGACTCCTGCATCAGCGTCCGGGCCCGGGTGAACCAGTCGGCCAGCACGGCGACCTCCTCCGGGCCGTAGTCGGCGAAGAGGGCGCCGAGGCGCAGGTAGAACGGCCTGTAGGCCTCCATGATCCGCTGCCGGGCCGAGGGGTCCATCGCGATCCGGACCTTGCGGCGGTCGTCCGGATCGGGCGCGCGGCGCGCGTAGCCGGCCTTCTCCAGGCGGTTGAGCACCCCGGTGACGGCGCCGGTGGTGAGGTTGGCCCGCTCGGCGAGGTCGCCGGCGGCCAGCGACTCGCCCGCCAGCTCGGCCTCGACGAGGAAGCCGATGCAGGTCAGGTCGGTGGTGTTGAGGCCGAGTCGCGCCGCGATGTCCTGCTGCCCGAAGTGGGCGAGGGCGATCATCCGGTCCATCGCCTGCAGGGCCTGCTCGGGGGTCGCAGCCGGGCGCGGCTTGCCTTCCACGGACAGTCTCCTTAGCATCTAAGTTACTTAGCTCGTGAGATAAAAGGTCGTCGGCGCGGGCCTGCTCCGACGACGGCATCGTACGAACGACATCACACCAAACGAGGAGACATGAGCGCACACGGCGACCACGACATGGGGCACACCGTCGCCGGCTGGACGGGCTCCCTGCTCGCCGTCGCCGGCATCGCGGTGGCCGGCACGGCGTTCGCGGCGGGCTCCACCGCCGTCCTGTGGGCGGGCCTGGCACTGCTGCCGGCCGCCGCCCTCACCACCTGGCTGCTGCACCTCGCCGGCTGGGGCAAGGCCACCGGCCCGCGCCCACCCGGCCGCCGCGACTGGCGGCTGCGCGACCCGCACGCCCGGCACGGCCACCCCGACTGCCTCGGCTGCCGGCTGGCCGGACGCGGACACCGGGCACCCGCTCCCGGGCGGGCCGTCCCCGCGCCGGGGCGGGTGCGCGTTCAGGCGCCGCGGACCGGCACCGAGCCGGTCAGGGCAGCGTCCAGAACTGCGTCGTGATCAGGTAGAAGACCGCGACCCAGAACGCGGTCGCCGCGGCGACGATGCCGAGGCCGATGCGGTTGGTCCTCGCCGCCGGCTCGTCGGGCTTCGGCCGCAGCCACCGTTTGAGCAGCCGGTTCACGTAGTAGGGCATCGTGAGGAAGGTCATGATGAAGCTCGACAGCAGGTTGCCGACGAGCAGCCCGAGCCAGAGCGGCATGTGCGCCGGCGACAGCGCGAGCGTCAGCAGCACCACGGTCGGGTAGAGGCCGACCCAGACCGCGAGGGCGGTCTTGGCCTCCGAGGGCGGCGGCGCCTCCCTGCCGTTCTCCTCGAACGCGAACCAGCTGCCGAACGAGTTGTCGATCGTGTGCAGCTTGAACTCGTCGAACTTCCGGCCCTCGGCGAGGATCTCCCGCCGCTCGGCCGAGGTCAGCCAGGCGTCGAGGTGCTCGGCGCTGTCGAACCGGTACAGCGTGGTCCACTCCTCCTGCAGCCCCTCGATCGGGCGGAAGATCTCGGTGCCGCGGTAGCCCTCGAAGGTGCTCTCCTCCTGGCTCAAGCGGCGCTGCCAGGCGAGGAAGTCGTCGACGTGGTTCGGGTGGACGCGGTGGGTGACCACCATGGTCACCAGCGGATCCGGCTGCCTGGCACCGCCGCTGACCACCTGCTGGGTGGCGGGGCCGTCGAAGTAGCCGCGTCCGTCGTCGAGCATCGCCTGCCGGGTGGCGCTGTTGATCCACGCCTGCAGGTGGGCGATCGAGTCGAACCGGTACACCACGACCCAGTCGGGCTGCAGGGGCGTCGGCGGGGAGATCTCGGCGCCGAGGTACCCGGCGTAGTCGGCGGCGGCGCTGTTGACGTCCAGCTGCCACGTCGCGTACTCCCGGTCCAGTCCGGGCCGGACCTTCTGGCCGATGATGGCCGTGGCTGCGGCGCCGTTGCGCTCCTCGGTGCCCATGTCGCTGCTCATGTCGTCCGCCCCGTCGGTGCCTGCCTGCTCCCGGCGAGCCGGCCGTAGATGCGTTCCGGGGTGAGCGGCAGCGCGCGGTGCCGGACGCCCGTGGCGTCGTGGAGCGCGTTCGCCAGCGCCGGGGCCACCGGGTTGATGCAGCACTCCGCCATCCCCTTGGACCGCATCGGCCCGAAGGAGTCCGAGGACTCCACCAGGAGCACCTCGGTGCGGGGGACGTCGGCGTAGGTGGGGATGCGGTAGTTGCGGAAGTTGGGGTTGACCATGACCCCGTCCGCGTCGACCTGGTGGTTCTCGGTCAGTGCGAAGCCGATCCCCTGGGCGACGCCGCCCTCCACCTGCCCGCGGACCTGCGCGGGGTTGATCACCACGGCGGCGTCGGTCGCCTGGACGCTGCGCAGGATCCGGATCTCGCCCGTCACCCGGTGGACGGCGATCCGGAACCCCTGCGTGTTGGAGGTGACGCTCCGGGGCGACCCGTAGGCCCGGCGGGCGGCGGTGAAGCGGATCCCGCGCGCCCGGGCCAGTGCGACGAGCTCGGCCAGGGAGACCCGCCGGTCGCCGCAGACGACGCCGTCGTCGTCCATCGAACACAGCACGACGTGGACGCCGGTGTGCACGGCGGCGAACTCCAGGATGCGGTCGCGCACGGCGTTGGCCGCCCGCAGGACGGCGTTGCCCGCCACGAAGAGGCCGGCGCTCGCGAAGGCGCCGGTGTCGAACCCGGTGCGGTCGGTGTCGGACTGGACCAGGCGGATCCGCTCCGGCGTGGTGCCCAGCTGGTCGGCCGCGATCTGCACGTGGGCGGTCGAGGTGCCCTCGCCGAACTCGACCGTCCCGACGGACAACTCGTAGACGAGGTCGTCGCCGAGCGTGACCCACGCCTCCGAGACGTGGTCGGTCGGTGGCGCGGTCTCGTGCAGCGAGCTCGCCACGCCCGTCCCGACCAACCACTCCGGACCGGGCGGCTCGTCGGCCGTACGGGCCAGGGCCTCGTCCACCAGGTCGATGCACTTCCCGAGCCCGTCCTCGGTGAACATCACGTCGTCGGGGCCGTCGTGCATCGCGACCAGCGGATCGCCCGGACGCACGATGTTGCGCCGCCGCAGGTCGAGCGGGTCCATGTGCAGCGCACGGGCCAGCTCGTCCATCGCCGACTCGACGGCGAACGCCGGCTGCGTCATCCCGTAGCCGCGCAGCGCCCCGCTCGGAACGGTGTTGGTGTACACGGAGTAGGCGTCGTACTTCTTGTTGGGACAGCGGTAGATCATGACGGCCGCGCCGCCCGCGAACAGCGTCTCGCCGCCGTGGTTGCCGTAGGCGCCGGTGTTCGACACGTTGCGCACCTGGAACGCCGTGAGCGTGCCGTCGGCCTTCGCGCCGAGCCTGACCGTCAGCGTCATCGGATGCCGGGGCGAGGCGGTGGTGAACTCCTCCTCGCGGGTGTACTCGAAGCAGACCGGCCGGCCGGTGTCCAGGGTGGCGAGCGCGACGAGGTCCTCCGAGATCACCTCCTGCTTGCCGCCGAAGCCGCCGCCGACGCGCTTGCAGAACACCCGGAGCTGGTCCGGCCGCAGCGCGAAGAGGTAGGCGAGTTTGACCTTCGCGATGGACGGCGACTGCGAGCTGGTGCGGACGTTCAGGCGGCCGTCCTCCATCCAGGCGATCGATCCGTGGGTCTCCAGGTGCGCGTGCTGCACCCGCGGTGAGGAGTACGTGCCCTCGTGGACGACGTCGGCCTCGGCGAACCCCGCGTCGACGTCACCGATGTGCGAGTGGAGCTCGAAGAGGATGTTGTGGACGGGATCGCGGACGAAGGGGTCCGCCGTGCCGTGCAGCTGCGGCGCCCCCTCGGCCATGGCCTCCTCGGGGTCGAACACCGCCGGCAGGGGCTCGTACTCGACGACGACCCTGCGGCAGCCCTCCTCGGCCGCCGCGACCGTGTCGGCCAGCACGGCGACGACGCGCTGGCCGACGAAGCGCACCGTGTCGTCGAGGACGAAGGTGTCGTCCGGATCGACGAGGTGGTCGGTGTGGATCGCGGTGGTGAAGCGCTTGCGCGGCACGTCCTCCCAGGTGTAGACCCGCTGCACGCCGGGGACGGCGAGCGCGGCGGTCCTGTCGATCGAGACGATCCGGGCGTGCGCGTGCGGCGAGTGCAGGACCTTGAGGTGCAGCATGCCGTCCATGTACGTGTCCATCGTGAACTCGGCGCGGCCGGTGACCACGTCGTCGGCCGCCGGCGCACCGACGCTCGTCCCGACGGCCTTGCCGGGCGCGGCCGTCTCCACGCCGGCGACGCCCCGTACGGCGTCCTCGATCGCCCGGTAGCCCGTGCAGCGGCAGAGGTTGCCCTTCAGCGCCCTCGGCAGGTCCTCCTTCTGGGCCTCGGTGAAGGCGGCCGAGGTCATGATCATCCCTGCGGTGCAGAAGCCGCACTGGAAGCCCGGGGCGTCCCGGAACCGGCGCTGCACCGGATGCAGGTTCCCCGGTGACCCGAGGCCCTCGATCGTCGTCACCTCACGGCCCTCCGCACGGAAGGCCGGGGTGATGCAGCTGTGCACCGGAGTGCCGTCCACCCACACCGTGCAGGCGCCGCAGTCGCCCGCGTCGCAGCCCTTCTTGACGCCGTGGTGGCCGAGTTGCCGCAGGAAGGTGCGCAGGCACTGGCCGGGGGCCGGTTCCTCGTCGAAGCCCCTGCCGTTCACGATGTAGGTCATGCCGGGCCCCCGGCGGTGAGTTCGCGGCGAATCTCTTCGGCGAAGTACTGGGTCAGGTGGCGGCGGTGCTCGGGGGTCCCGTTGGGATCCGCGAACCAGACGCCGTCGGGGATCGCGTCGACGGCGCGCCGCAGCGCGTCGGCGTCGGGCATCGTGTCGAAGGCCAGGCGCACGGGCCGCGTGGTGCCGGCGGTCACGGTGAGCAGCAGGTCGCTCGTGCCCGGCGTCCGGGTGCCGATGAGGAAGACCGTCGAACGGCCGAGGCGGGTCAGCGAGAAGCGGCGGTGCGCGGTGCGTTTGCGCAGGGCGCGCGCGGGGATGTCGATGCGCCGCAGGATCTCCCCGGGCGCGAGGACGTTCCGGTTGTTGCCGGTGACGAAGTCGTGGGCGTCGACGGTGCGCACCGACCCGTCGGCGGCCCACAGTTCGTACGTCGCCTCCAGGGCGACGGTCAGGGTGATCATCGGGCCGGCCGGCAGCGACATGCAGATGTTGCCGCCGACGGTCGCCGAGTTCCAGACCTTGAACGAGGACAGGAACGCCTCGCAGCTCGTCGCCAGGAGGTGGCCGGCCGTCCACTCGCCGGGCGGCTCGAAGGCGTGGAGGTCACGGACCGTGCACGTGGCGCCGATCGCGAGACCGGTGTCGCTCGGGACGAGCGGCTCCCAGCGTAACGACGTCAGGTCGATCAGGCGGTCGAGGTGCGGCTGCTCCACGGAGTACAGCCAGGTCCCGCCGGCGAGCCAGGCGTCGCCCTCGCGCCAGTCCGCACCCGGCAGGTCGGCCGGTCGCCGCACGACTTCGGTGATGGTGTTGAGGTCCATGGCAGTTGATCCCGCCTCGGTGGACTCGCCGAATCCGACGGGTCGCGACGTGCGCCGGGAGCGGGCACAACCTCGAGCGACAGAGTCATGTTCCGGCCGCTGCGGTCGAGCTGTTCGAGGAAGGACCGGCGGGCGCTGGATTACCTTTCGAGCGTATACCGGAACGGGCCGGCAGGTGCGGCCGGACGGCCGCGGCCGGGGGCCCGGCCCGGGGGCGCCGGGCCGCCCCGGGAGTCGCGGGGCCCACGGGGCTGCCCTGCGTCGCGGGCCCGTGGCAGGCTGGGCCGGTGGACGGATTCCTGGGGTGGGCCGCCCGGCTGGGTGCGGGCGAGGTGGTGGCGGGGGCGCTGCTGCTCAACGCGGTGCTGTTCGTCGCGGCGGTGGCCGCCGGACGGGTGCTGGTACGGCGCTACGGGGACCGCCGGGTGGCCCCGCCGCCCGGCCCGGTGACCGGGGCGGAGGTCGCCCTGACGGTGGTCGCCCTGCTGATCAACAGCGGCGTGGGGGTGGCCGGGTGGGCGCTGTGGAAGGCCGGCCTGGTCACCCTCTCGGCCTCGACCGGTCCGCGGGTGCTGCTCGAACTCCTGGCGTTCACCCTGGTCATGGACGTCCTGGCGTACGCGGCGCACTGGATCGCGCACCGCCGCCGGCTGTACCGGCTGGCCCACGAACTCCACCACCGCTACCCGGATCCGCGGCCGTCGACGCTGTTCGTGCTGCACCCGCTGGAGGCGCTGGGCTTCGGCGGCGCCTGGCTGGCGATCCTGACGGTGTGGGAGCTGTCGGCGCTCGCCCTGGGCGGGTTCGTGCTGCTCAACCTGGTGTTCGGGCTGCTCGGCCACCTCGGGGTGGAGCCGCTGCCGGCCCGGGTCCGGCGCCGGCCGGTGTTCCGCTGGGTGGCGCTGCCGATGTTCCACGTCGGCCACCACCTCGACCCGGGCGTGAACTTCGGTTTCTACACCACCGTGTGGGACCGGCTGTTCGGGACGGTCGACCCCGCGTACGACCGGATGCGACACGCCGTCGACCCTGCCGCCGCCCGGCTGCCGGATGCCCTTCAATCACCGGCATGAGCTGCATCTTCTGCGAGGTCGTGGCGGGCGGGGCGGACACCCACCGGGTGTTCGAGGACGAGGCCGCGGTCGCCTTCCTGGACCACCGTCCGCTGTTCCCCGGCCATGTCCTGGTGGTGCCGCGCCGGCACGTGCCGACGCTGACCGACCTGCTGCCGGAGGAGATCGGGCCGTACTTCGCCCGGGTCCAGCGGATCGCCGCGGCCGTCGAGTCCGCGATGGCGGCGGCCGGCAGCTTCGTCGCCGCGAACAACCGGATCAGCCAGTCGGTGCCGCACCTGCACGTCCACGTGGTGCCGCGCAATCCCAAGGACGGCCTGCGCGGCTTCTTCTGGCCGCGGACGCGCTACCGCGACGAGGCGCACGCCGCGGAGACCGCCGCCCTGATCACCGCCGCACTGGCCCCCGGCTGACCGGCTCCGGGGCGGCCCTGTCAGAGCGGTACGGCATGCTCCCGGCCATGGACGAGCAGCAGTTCTGGGACCTGATCGAAGCAGCGCGCCGGCCGGGCCCGGACGACGCCGGGGCCGTGGTCGAGCGGGCCACCGCCCTGCTCGCCGTCCGGCCGCGGCAGGAGATCCTCGCCGCACAGCAGTTGCTGTGGGACGCGATGGCGCAGTCGTACCGCGGCGACCTGTGGGGTGCCGCGTACCTGATCAACGGCGGCTGCTCGGACGACGGTTTCGACTACTTCCGCGGCTGGCTGATCGTCCAGGGCCGGGAGGTCTTCGAACGGGCCGTCGCCTCGCCGGACTCGCTCGCCGAGCTGCCGTCCGTCCGCGAAGCGGCCCGGAACCGCGCGGACCTGGACTGCGAACGCACGCTCGGCCTCGCCTGGGACGCCCATCTCGCCGCCACCGGCGAGCAGATGTCCGGCGACTGCTACACGATCGCCTACCCGGAGATCGTCTTCGACTGGGACTTCGACGACCCGGTGGAGACCGCCCGGCGCCTTCCCCGGATCGCGGCCCTGTACGGGGAGTGAAGCCGGCATCCGCGCCCAACACGCGTACCCGACACGCGCCTCGGCACCGGCCGCCCGCACCCGGCCCCGCGCACAATGACGGTATGACAGTTCCCTTGAAGTTCAGCGGGGCCTCGAAGAACCTGACCTTCGACGAACTGGAGAAGTTCGTCCACGCCGCACGCAGGGCGGGGGTGGTCGGCAAGCAGCCCGTCACCGCCGTCGTCTCCACCACCGGCAAGCTCAAGCAGCTCCAGGTCCTCCTCGACGAGGAGTGACCGGCCCGGGGTCGGGGTGACGGTCGGGGTCCGGGTCCGATCGGCGAGAATGGTCGGGTACCCAGCACGTCCGCACCGAGGAGACGACCCACGTTGGCCAGCCGGCAGCCCTCCCCCGCGCCCGCCCCGGACCGTCCCGACCTGCGGTCCGACTGCTCGCGCTGCTTCGGCCTGTGCTGCGTGGCCCTGCCGTTCGCCGCCTCCTCGGACTTCGCCGCCACCAAGGACGCCGGCACCCCCTGCACCAACCTGCAGGCCGACTTCCGCTGCGGCATCCACACCCGGCTGCGGGAGGCGGGCTACCGCGGCTGCACCGTCTTCGAGTGCTTCGGCGCGGGCCAGAAGGTCTCGCAGATCACCTTCGGCGGCGAGGACTGGCGGCAGGACCCGGGCTCGGCCCGGCGGATGTTCGCCGTGTTCCCCGTGCTGCGGCAGCTGCAGGAGCTGCTGCACTACCTCGCCGAGGGCCTCGCCCTGCCCGCCGCCCGGCCCGTCCACGAGGAGCTGCAGCGCGCCTTCGACGCCACCGAGCGGCTCACCCTCGGCACCGCCGAGGAGATCACCGCGCTGGACGTCCCCGCCGTCCGCCAGGAGGTCAACGCCCTGCTGCTGCGGGTCGGCGAGCTCGTCCGGGCCGGCGTGCCCGGCCGCACCCGCAACCACCGCGGCGCCGACCTGATGGGCGCCCGTCTCAAGGGCGCGAACCTGCGCGGCGCCAACCTGCGCGGCGCGCTGCTGGTCGCCGCCGACCTCCGCAGGGCCGACCTGCGCAGCGCCGACCTCATCGGGGCCGACCTGCGGGACGCCGACCTGAGCGGAGCCGATCTCACCGGCGCGGTCTTCCTCACCCAGTCGCAGGTCAACGCCGCCCGCGGCGACGCCGCGACCCGGCTGCCGGCCGGCCTGGACCGCCCGGCCCACTGGGCGCCGGCCCGCTGATCCCGTGGGCGACGTCGTGGACGATCCGGTGGACGATCCGGTGGAGGCGCTCTGCGTCCGGCTGCACCGCGGTCTGCGCGGCGAGGGCCCGTTGGCGGCGGCCGACGCCGCCGCGCTCGGCTGTGCGCTGCTGGACCTCGGCCACCAGGGCCCGACGGTCCGCGAGGCGGTGGAACGCCGACCGGCCGACGTCCCGCCGGCCGATGCCGCCGACCTCGCCGCACGGCTGCTCGCCGAGGCCGGCTTCGAGCCCGGCTTCGACCTGGTGCCGGAGCGGCTGGAGACCCTGCGCCGGGCGCTGGAGCCCGTCCTGCGCGACCTCCCCGGGGCCGGGGGTCCCGGGGCCCGGCTGGTCGTCCAGGACGCCTGGTACCCGCCCTCCGCGGGCGTCGTCCTGGCGGACGGCCGGCTGCACGGCGGCGGCCTGCCCGTCTGTGCCGGCGGCGACCCGGTCACGGCGGTGGCGGCCGTCGCCGCGCACGTCCAGGAGAGCCTGATGGAGCGCGACCGCCGGGCCCTGCCGCTCTGCCCCGACCACGGCCTCGGCCTGCACGCCGTCCGGCACTCCGACGCCGCCGTCTGGTGGTGCGCGGCCGACGGCGGCCACCCGGCCGCCGCGATCGGCCGGCTGCCGCGGACGGGCCGAAATCGGGATGACCGCCCGGGGCGCCGCGCATAGGCTCCGCGGGATGTCCGCGCACAGCCCTGGAGTCCGAGTGACCGATCAGCCGTTCCGCGCCGTCCGGGCCGCCCACGACGACCGGAGCCTGACCGTCTACCAGGCGTACCCGGTGGAGATCGCGGAGGCGGCGCTCGCGGCGGGCACCTTCGTGCCCCCGTTCAAGCGGGAGCGGATGACCTGGATCAAGCCCTCGTTCCGCTGGATGATGTACCGCTCGGGCTGGGCGTCCAAGCCGGGCCAGGAACGGGTGCTGGCCGTCCGGATCAGCCGGGACGGCTTCGAGCAGGCCCTCGCCCTGGCCTGCCCCAGCCATCACGACCGGCGCTGCCACGCCACCGCGGAGGAGTGGCGCGCGGAGCTGGCGACCAGCCCCGTCCGGGTGCAGTGGGACCCGGAGCGCTCCACCCGGCTCGGCGCGCTGGAGCACCGCGCCCTGCAACTCGGCCTGTCCGGACGGGCGGTGGCCGGCTACGTCGACCACTGGATCCTGGGGATCACCGATGTGACCGCGCTGGCGCACGAGGCCCGGGCACTCGTCCGCGACGGCCGCACCGACCTCGCCGACGCGCTGATCCCGGCCGAGACCCCGTACCCGCTGCCCGAGCACCTCGCCGCCCGGATCGGCGCCGACCGCTGAGCCGGGCCGTCTCCGGTCAGCCGACGGGCTCCTGACGGCCGGTCGGAACCTCGCGACCCTGCGGCGGCACCGGACCGGGCAGTAGCGCCACCTGCAGCTCGGAGGCGCTGCGCACCCGCGTCCAGGAGTCGTGGTCGGCCTGGACGATCTCCTCGTACGCGGCCAGGAACTCCGCCACCCGCTCCGGCTCGGGCTCGGCCCCGGCCAGCCCGGCGCGGTGGAAGGCGAGCCGGCGCTCCAGCGCGGCCAGCCGGTGCACGGTGTCGGAGCGCTGCAGCCAGAGCGCACGGTGCGAGAAGAAGGCCTGCCAGGCGGCGAGCACGGTGATCGCCGCTCCGAGGCCGAGGGCGACGTCGGACAGCCACTGCCGGGCCGGCTGGCCGACCTGGACGCCGAGCAGCACGGTGATCACCGCCGACAGGCCCACCGTGGAGATCTGCAGCCCGAAGGCGCGCCTGCGGTCCGCGTCCCGACGCCGGGTACGGATCCGCAGCTGGCTGTGCACCTCGGCTTCCACGAAGGCCAGTTGACGGCTGACCGGACTCGCGTCCGCACCGTCCGCAGTGTTCCCCGCCATGGCCCGCGTTCCTCTCCCCCGCCTTCAAAGCGGCCAGTCTGCCAGCCCGCCCGGACATCCGTGCGGAATCCGGTGGGACGCGGTGCCCGCCCCACCGCGTTAGAAGGTCATGGACCGCACAACGACGACGCGATCGGCGCCCACCGAGCCGCCGGCCTTCCTCGACTTTGCTGCGGCGAGGGGGCACCACCTGGTCAGAACGGCCTATCTGCTGACCGGCGGTGACGCGCACCTCGCCGAGGACCTCGCGCAGGAGGCGCTCGGCCGGCTGTTCGGCCGGTGGCGCAAGGTGTCCCGGATGGCCAACCCGGCGGGGTACGCGCAGACCGTCCTGGTCAACACCTTCCTGTCGCACCGCCGTCGGCGCAGCAGCAGCGAGCACGTGACGGACACCTTCGCCGAGACGGCGCAGCCCGCGCCGGACCCGGCCTTGCGGGTCACGCTGCTGCAGGCGCTCGGCGAACTGCCGCCCCAGGACCGGGCGGTGCTGGTGCTCCGCTACTGGGAGGACCGCAGCGCGGAGGAGACCGCGGCGGTGCTGCGGCTGAGCCCCAGCACGGTGCGCTCGCGCAGCAGCCGGGCGCTGGCCCGGATGCGGACGGTGCTCGGCGAGGACCTCGACGCGCTCGTCCACCCCTGACCGACCACCGGCAGTACGAGAGGATGCGGAGAACGACGATGCCCGTCGAGGAGAGCTTCACCACCGCCCTGCGGTCGGCGGCCGAACTGGCCCCCGAGCCGAACGCCCTGGCCTTCGCGCAGGGTGCGGCGACCCGCGGGGCGCGCCGGCGCAGGCGGCGCCGGGCCGCCGTGCTGGCCGCGGCGGCGGCGGTCGCCGCGGCCGTGCTGGCCGCCGGTTCGCTGCCGGCCCTGCACGGCGGCCGGGCACCGGCCGCACAGCCCTGGTCCTCGGTCAGCGGGGAGTACATGCGCGACGCGCTGGTCTCGCTGCTGCCGAACGGCCACGTCACCAGCGCCATGGGCTTCACCGGGAACGAGGGCGACGTGAAGACGGGGCCGTCCGCCGTCGTCGAGATCGCCACGGCCCGCGGCGCGGGGCAGGTCACGCTCTCGCTCGACCGGGTGACGACCCCGGTGAGGGAGTCCTCCCTCGGTACGCACTGCTTCGACCCGTCGGAGCGGCCGACCGAGAGCTGCAACCGCACGGTGGAGCCGGACGGATCGGTCCTGATGGTCAACGTGCTGCTGCCCGAGCAGGCCGGCATGGGCAAGACCATGGTCGCGAGCTGGACCCACCCGGACGGCCGCCAGGTGCGGATCGACTCGTTCGACCGGAGCGGCCGGGGCGAGCCGCCGCTCACCGGCGAGCAGGCGGTCGCGGTACTGCGGGGCACCGCCTGGGACGTGGGCTTCGGCGGTGTGCAGGCGACCGACGCGCCGCGCCCCGGGGTGACCCTGCCGGCAACGGCAGCGCTGCACGACGCGGTGGCGAAGCTGCTGCCGGCCGGCGCGGCGGCGGGCCCGGCCGACGGCCTCGCGATGCCGGGCCGGGTGCGGCTGCAGGTCTCGCTGGAGGGCCGGACGAGCTGGGTGGCCGTCGAGGTCGAGCCGCACTGGCAGGAGGGCGAGCAGTCCGATCCGCGAAAGACGTTCGAGTCCGGTCGCGGCCCGGAGCTGACGCACACCGCGGACGGCACCTCCGTGGTGGCCGGCGGCCACCGGGAGTCCGACGGGACGGACGGCCCGGAGGTGCAGTGGGGCGCCGAGGCCCTGCACCCGGACGGCACCCGGGTGACCGTCGACGAGTGGAACGGCCCCGACGCCCGCACCTTCCTGCCGGGCGCCCCCGCCCTCACCGTCGAACAACTCCGGGCCCTGGCGACGGCCCCCGCCTGGCGCGGCTGACGCACCGCTGACGGGCGGGGCCGACGGGCCGGCTCAGCCCTCGGCCGTCCGCAGCGATCCGCGCACCCGTTCCCGCGCGGTCGCCGCGTCGGGGGCGCTGCGGGCGAGCCCGGCGAGGTGGCGGCAGTCGGCGAGGGTGTGCCCGGCGAGCGCGGCGCGGACCTCGGGCAGGCAGGAGGGTGCGGCGGACAGCCCGGTGACGCCGAGGCCGACGAGGACGAGCGCGAGGTCCGGGTCGGCCGCCGCCTCCCCGCAGACGCCGACCGGGACGCCGTGCGCGGCGGCGCCCCCGGCGGTGGCCGCGACCAGGTCGAGCAGGGCCGGCTGCCAGGGGTCGAGCAGCTCGGCGAGGGCGCCGAGGGTGCGGTCGGCGGCGAAGGCGTACTGGGCGAGGTCGTTGGTGCCGATGCTGAGGAAGTCGCAGACCTCGGCGAGCCGGTCGGCGCGCAGTGCGGCGGCCGGCACCTCGACCATCGCCCCGGCGAGGGCGAGGCCGTGGGCGCGGACCCGGCCGGCGAAGGCGGCGGCCTCGGCGGGCAGCGACACCATGGGGGCCATCACCCGGACGTCCGCGCCGCTGCCGCGGGCGGCGGCCGCGATCGCGGCGAGCTGGGTCTCCAGGAGCTGCGGGTCGCGGGCGGCGGTGCGCAGGCCGCGGACGCCGAGGGCGGGGTTCTCCTCGTCGGCGGCGGTGGCGAAGGGCAGCGGCTTGTCGGCGCCGGCGTCCAGGGTGCGGACGGTGACGCGGCGTCCGGCGAAGGCCTCGAAGACGGCCCGGTAGGCGGCGGTCTGCTCGGCGGCGCCGGGGGCCTCGGCCCGGTCGAGGTAGAGGAACTCGGTGCGGAAGAGGCCGACGCCCTCGGAGTCGGCGGCGGCCGCGGCGGTCAGTTCGTGCGCGGCACCCAGGTTGACGAGCAGCGCGACGGGGTGCCCGTCGGCGGTGCGTCCGGGCCCCGAGCTGTGGGCGGCCGCTTCCCGGCGGGCCCGCTGCCGCTCGGCCGCGTGCCGGACGGCCTCCGGCGCGGGATCCGGGTGGACGGCGCCGTCGGCGGCGAGCACGAGCACCGTCCGCCCGTCCCGCAGTCCGGCGGCGCCGGGGCAGCCGACGACGGCGGGCAGGCCGAGGGCCTTGGCGAGGATCGCGGTGTGGCTGGTGGGGCCGCCGCGGACGGTGACCAGGGCGAGGACCCGGGCGGGGTCGAGTTCGGCGGTGTCGGCGGGGGCGAGGTCGTCGGCGACCAGGACGTACGGATGGCCGGGGTCGGGCAGGCCGGGCATCGGCAGTCCGAGCAGCCGGGCGACCGCGCGGTCGCGGAGATCGTCGAGGTCGGCGGCGCGCTCGGCGAAGTAGCCGCCGGCGGCGAGCAGGGCCTCGCGGAAGCCCTGGTAGGCGGCGGTGACGGCGTGCGGGCCGTCGGTGCCGGCGGCGACGAGTCCGGTGGCCCGGTCGGCGAGCGCCGGGTCGGCGGCGATCATCGCCTGTGCGGTGAGCACGTCCGCGGCGGCGCCGCCGGCCCGGGCGGCGCGGGCCTCCAGGTCGGCGGCGACGGCGGCGAGGGCGGCACGCACGGCGGCGCTCTCGGCGGCCGGGTCGGTGACCGGGCGGGCCGGCGGCAGCACGGGGGGCGGGGCGGCCCGGGCGACCGGCCCGGCGGCGCTGCCGCGGCCGACGCCGATGCCGTGCAGCGGGGCGGCCGTCACCGGACGGCGTCCAGGTCGTCGGCGAGCAGGGCGGCGAGTTCGTCGAGGGCGGCGCGGGCGGCGGCCTCCTCGCCGTCGGCGGTGAGTTGCAGGGTGTCGCCGTGGCCGGCGGCGAGGGCGAGGACGGAGAGCAGGCTGCGGGCGTCCACCGGGGTCTGGCCGGGGCGTCCGACGCCGACCTTGACGCTCTGCCGGGCGGCGGCCCGGACGAAGAGGGAGGCGGGTCGGGCGTGCAGGCCGCTCTGCGAGCCGACGGTGACCAGGAGCTGGGGCATGGGGTGTCCTTCGGGTTCACGGGGTGCGTCCGGAAGTGCCCGAACGGGCGGTCCGGATGGGGCCGCGGGCCCGGTACCGGCGGTGGGGGCGGTCCGCGGGTACCGGGCGGTCGGGGGTGGTCACGCACCCGTCACCGGGTGGGTTTCATTTGGTTTTACGCCCGGTTCACTCAGCATGTCAACGTAATCGGGCAGAAATCCCACATGCTCGGACTCTTGCTTTTCCACGGCCGGGGCGTATCGTCGGAGTCAACCAGGCGTAAACAGACATGAACGGACCCGATCCCACATGTACGCTCCCGAGCGCCAGCAGCAGATCCTGCAGCTCGCCCAGACCAGGGGCCGCGTCGACGTCCCCTCGCTCGCCGAGGAGTTCAACGTCACGCAGGAGACCATCCGGCGCGACCTCAGCACCCTCGACCGGGCCGGGCTGCTGCGCCGCGTCCACGGCGGGGCACTGCCCGCCGGGGCGCTGCACCTGGAGCCCGGCCTCGCCGAGCGGGACTCGACCGCCGCCGACGAGAAGGAGCGGATCGCCCGCGCCGCGCTGGCCCTGCTGCCCGCCGAGGGCAGCGTGCTGCTGGACGCCGGCACCACCGTCTCCCGGCTGGCGGCGCTGCTGCCCGCGGACAGCACGCTGACCGTGGTCACCAACGCGCTGCCGGTCGCCGCCCGCCTGGCCGACCACCCCTCGCTCTCGCTGCACCTGGTCGGCGGCCGGCTCCGGCACCGCACCCACGCCGCCGTCGACGACTGGGCGCTGCGCGCGCTCGCCGACGTGCACGCCGACGTGGCCGTGGTGGCCACCAACGGCTTCTCGCCGGAGGGCGGCCTCTCCACGCCGGACCTCGCCGAGGCCGCGGTGAAGCGGGCGATGGTCGCCGGGGCGCACCGGATCGTGCTCGTCGCGGACTCCTCGAAGTACGGCACCCGGCACTTCGCCCGGTTCGGCTCGCTGGAGCAGGTCGACGTCCTGGTCACCGACAGCGGGCTGACCGACCGGCAGGCCGCGGAGATCGAAGAACTCGGACCGGAAGTGATCCGCGCATGATCGTCACCATCACCCCCAATCCCAGCCTCGACCGCACCTACGAGCTGTCCGAGCTCGCCCGCGGCGAGGTCAACCGGGCCACCGGGGACCGGCTGGACCCGGGCGGCAAGGGCGTGAACGTGGCCCGGGCGCTCACCGCCGCCGGTCACCGCACCGCCGCCGTGCTGCCACTCGGCGGCGCGCCCGGCCGGCTGCTGGCGGAGCTGCTGCACCGCCAGGACATCGACGTGGCGGCCGTCCCGGTCGCCGGCGACACCCGGATCAACGTGTCGGTCGTCGAGCGGTACGGCCCGCTCACCAAGATCAACGCACCCGGGCCGCAGCTGACCGCCGAGGAGTCGGCGGCGCTGCTCGGCGCCGTCCGCCGGCAGGCCGCCGGGGCGGACGTGGACTGGCTGGCCTGCTGCGGCAGCCTGCCCCGCGGCCTGGCGCCCGAGTGGTACGCCGACCTGGTCGCCGAGGCCCACCTGGGCGGCGCCCGGATCGCCGTGGACACCTCGGGCCCGGCCCTGCTGGCCTCGCTGGCGGCCGGCCCCGACGTGGTCAAGCCGAACCTCGACGAACTCGCCGAGGCGGTCGGCAGTCCGGTCACCACCCTCGGCGCGGCCCTCGACGCGGCCGAGCGGCTGCGCGAGCTCGGCGCCCAGCAGGTGCTGGCCAGCCTCGGCGCGGACGGCATGCTGCTGGTCGCCGAGGAGGGCTCCTGGTACGGCACGGCGCCGGTGGACGAGGTCCGCAGCGACGTCGGCGCCGGCGACGCCTCCCTGGCCGGGTTCCTCGGCGCCGGAGGCAACGGGCCGAAGGCGCTGGCCTCGGCGCTGGCGCACGGCGCGGCGGCCGTCCGGCTTCCGGGCAGCGTGATGCCGATCCCGGCCGACCTCGAACCGGACACCGTCGTGGTGACCGCCGACGTGCCGCGGGAGCTGCCGCTGGGCCGCTGAACCGGGCGCGGCCGCGAGGGCCGCAGACGCGCACGGCCGTCGCGCACGGCCGATCGGAAGGACCTGGGGGCAACAGGAACCGACCACCGCACCTATGCACGACTGGTGAAGGACCGACACGATGAGCGACAACGGCAGACTGATCACACCTGCGCTCGTGGATCTCTACCTCGCCCCCGACGACAAGGCGGAGGCCCTCCGCGCCCTGGCCCAGCGGCTGGCGGCCGAGGGGCGGGTCACCGACCTCGACGGCTTCCTCGCCGACGTGGCCGCCCGCGAGGCGCAGGCGCCGACCGGCCTGGGCGACGGGATCGGCGTCCCGCACTGCCGCTCGGCCCACGTCACCCGGCCGAGCCTGGCCTTCGGGCGCAGCACCCGCGGGCTGGACTTCGACGCCCCGGACGGCCGGCCGGCCGACCTGGTCTTCATGATCGCCGCTCCGGACGGCGCGGACGACGCCCACCTGCAGATCCTGGCCTCGCTGGCCCGGCGGCTGATGGACCCGGAGTTCACCGGGGCGCTGCGCACGGCGACCGACCCGAGCGCGGTCGCCGCCCTGGTCAACGACGAGGAGCCGGCCCCCTCGCCGGAGCCCGCCGCGACCGCCGCCCCGGCGCCCGCCTCCACCGCCGCACCCTCGGCGGGCGGCCCGCGGCTGGTCGCGGTGACCTCATGCCCGACCGGCATCGCGCACACCTACATGGCCGCCCGGGCGCTGGAGCAGGCGGCGGCCCGGGCCGGTGCCACCATCCACGTGGAGACCCAGGGCTCGGCGGGCTCGACCCCGCTGGACCCGGCGGTGATCGCCGCCGCGGACGCGGTGATCCTGGCGCACGACGTGGAGGTCCGCGACCGGGCCCGGTTCGCCGGGCTGCCGACGGTCGACACCGGGGTGAAGGCCGGCGTCAACCGGGCCGACGAGCTGGTAGCCGAGGCGGTCGCGCTCGCCGCGGCCGCCCCCGCCCGCACCGCGGAGCCGGCCGCCGCCCCGGCGCCCGTGCAGCGGCAGGAGCACTGGGCGAAGCGGCTGCGCGGCTACCTGATGACGGGCGTCAGCTACATGATCCCGTTCGTCGCGGCCGGCGGACTGCTGATCGCACTGGGCTTCGCGATCGGCGGCTACACGATCTCCTCGGCGCCGTCGGTGGTCGGCCACTTCGACTGGACGTCCCACCTCAGCTGGGCGGCGCTGCTCTTCCAGACCGGCGCGGCGGCCTTCGCCTTCCTGGTGCCGATCCTCTCCGGGTTCATCGCCTACGCGATCGCGGACCGGGCGGCGCTGGCGGCGGGCATCGTCGGCGGCGCGGTCTCGGTGGCGGTCGGCGCGGGCTTCCTCGGCGGCATCGTCACCGGTCTGATCGCGGGCCTGCTGGTGCGCTGGATGACCGGTTGGAAGGTGCCGCGGGCGATCGCCGGGATCATGCCGGTGGTGGTGATCCCGCTGCTGTCGGTGGCCGCGGTCGGCTTCCTGATGTTCGTGGTGCTGGGCTCGCCGATCTCCTCCGCGATGAAGGGGCTGACGGACTGGCTGAACAGCCTGTCGGGCACCAACGCGATCCTGCTCGGCCTGCTGCTGGGCGCGATGATGGCCTTCGACATGGGCGGCCCGCTCAACAAGGTGGCGTACACCTTCGCCGCCGGCGCGCTGACCACCGCGGGCTCGGTGCCGGACGCGGGCAGCCTGAAGGTGATGGCCGCGGTGATGGCCGCCGGCATGACCCCGCCGCTGGGCCTGGCCCTGGCGACCACCGTGCGGCGGCGGCTGTTCACCCGCGAGGAGCGGGAGAACGGCAAGGCGGCCTGGGTGCTCGGCGCCTCGTTCATCACCGAGGGCGCGATCCCGTTCGCCGCGGCCGACCCGCTGCGGGTGATCCCCTCCGCGATGGCGGGCAGCATGGTCGCCGGCGGCCTGACGATGGCCTTCGGCTCGACCCTGCGGGCGCCGCACGGCGGCATCTGGGTCCTGCCGCTGATCGGCAACCCGGTGCTCTACCTGGTGGCGATCGCCGCGGGCACCGTCGTCACCGCCGGCCTGGTGATCCTGCTGAAGGGCCTGCGACGCCCCGCCCCGACAGCCGCCCGGGAACAGGACCCGGCAGCCCGGGTCCTGGCCGGCACCGCGGCCTGACAGTCGGGAGGCGCCGATCAGGGGCGCGGGGAACTGCGCGGTTCCCCGCGCCTCTTCGCGGTGCTGCTCCCCTACGGCCAGAGCAGGGTGCTGGTCCAGGCGATCCGGCCGGTGCCGAGGCCGGTGCGGGTGTACCGCAGCCGGACGTGCCGCCGGCTCGGGTCGCCCTGCCAGAACTCGACCTCGGCGGCGCGCAGCATGTACACCGTGTGCCCCGCGGCCACCAGCTCCGGGTCGGCGTCCAGCAGCAGCTGGGCCTCGTCGGCCGCCAGGTCGTACGCGGCGAGCGACCCGAGCGGCTCGCTCTGCCGTCCGACCAGCGAGGCGACCCGGGCGCCCGGCGAGCGTCCGCGGAACTCCTCCGCGGAGACGGCCGGCGGTGCGGCCTCGACCGAGCCGCGGACGCGGACCTGGCGGCCGAGCGGCGGCCAGTACACGCTGAGCGCGGCCATCGGGCTGAGCGCCAGTTGACGGCCCTTCGGGCTGTCGGCCTCCGCGGCGAACAACCAGGCGCCCTCGGCCGCGTCGACGTCCCGCAGCACCAGCACCCGGGCGTCGGGCACGCCGTCCGCGTCGACCGTCGAGAGCGTCATCACCTGCGGGTCGAGCACGCCCGCCTCGAGGGCCTCCACCAACCAGTCCACGAAGAGCGGTCCCGGCTCGGCCGGTGCCAGGTCGGGCTCGAAGACCGGCAGTTCGCGGGCCATCGGAGGCCGGTCCCGCAGCATCTCGCCGACCGCACTGGGTCGGTACCTGTCGAACCCGTCGTCGCCCGCCACCATCGGCCTCCCGTTCGCTCGTCCCGACGTCCGACCCCCGACCCCACCGTACTCAGTGGTGGAAGCCGACGCGGTCCGCCTCGTGCGGGTGTCCCTGTTCGAGGCGCTTGATCGCCCTGCGCATGTCCTCGGCGAGCAGCTCGATCTCGTCGCGGTCGACGCCGTGCCGCACCAGGACGCGCTGGATGACCGTCTCCTGCCGGTCCGGCGGCAGCGGGTACGAGGGGACCTGCCAGCCGCGCATCCGCAGCAGGTCGGAGAGGTCGTACAGGCTCCAGCCGACCGAGTCCGGGTCGGTGAGCGTCCAGGAGACGGCCGGCAGCGCGCCGACTCCGTCGTACAGCAGCGTGAACGGGCCCATCTCGGCGACCTGCCGGGCCAGGTGCTGCGCGGTGTCGGCGCAGGCCTGGTAGACCCGCCGGTACCCCTCCCGGCCGAGGCGCAGGAACATGAAGTACTGGGTGACGACCTGTCCGCCGGGGCGGGAGAAGTTCAGCGCCAGGGTCGGCATGTCGCCGCCGAGGTAGGAGACGTGGAAGACCAGGTCGTCCGGCAGCGCGTCGTTGTCCCGCCACAGCGCCCAGCCGACGCCGAGCGGGGCCATGCCGTACTTGTGGCCCGAGGCGTTGATCGAGGAGACCCGCGGCAGGCGGAAGTCCCAGACCAGGTCGCGGTGGAGGAACGGGGCGATGAACCCGCCCGAGGCGGCGTCCACGTGCAGCGGCACGTCGATGCCGGTCTCCGTCTGGATGCGGTCCAGCTCGGCGGCGATCTCCGCGACCGGCTCGTAGGTGCAGGTGTACGTCACGCCGAGGATCGCCACGACCCCGATGGTGTTCTCGTCGACGTACTCGCGCAGCTGGTGCGGCTGCAGGCCGGTCGCACCGGGCTCCACCGGCACCTGGCGCAGCTCCACGTCGAAGTACCGGGCGAACTTCTCCCAGCACACCTGGACGGGCCCGCAGACCAGGTTCGGGCGCTCGGTCGACTGCCCGGCGGCCTTGCGCCGGTCACGCCAGCGCCACTTCAGCGCGAGGCCGCAGAGCATCGCCGCCTCGCTGGAGCCGGTGGTCGAACAGCCGACCGCGTTGGCCCCCTCGGCGCCGGCCGGCGCGTGCCACAGGTCGGCCATGATGTTCACGCAGCGCGACTCGATCTCCGCGGTCTGCGGGTACTCGTCCTTGTCGACGATGTTCTTGTCCAGGCACAGGTCCATCAGCCGGCGGACCTCGTCGTCCGCCCAGGTCGTGCAGAAGGTCGCCAGGTTCTGCGCGGCGTTGCCGTCCAGCAGCAGTTCGTTGCGCAGCAGCTGGAAGACCACGGACGGCGGCGCCGGGAAGTCCGGAATGGCCCGCTTCGGCAGCGGCCGCTCGCTCAGCGGCGAGGCGAAGATGTCGACGGCCGGGTCGGCCGCCGGTTCCTGAGCGTTGTGCAGAGCCACCGAGGGCACCTCTCGCGTCGTCCGACAGCATCCCCTCGGACCCTACGGGCGCCCGCCCGGGCCCGACAGCGGGCGTACTCCATACCGGGCGCAGCCGGCTCCCCGGCCGCGGCTCCCGGCACCCGGCACCCGGCACCCGGACAGCCCAGCCCCGGTTGCCCGGCCCGGCGACCGGACGGACGGTCGGGACATCCCTACGTCTCCGAAAGGGAGATCGCCATGGCCTCCACCTCCGTCCCTCCGGGCCCCGCCACGGGGGGCCTGCCACCGCGTCAGAACAGCGGCTGGGTCACCGGCCTGGTGCTGTTCGCCGGCGTGGTGATGCTGGTCACCGGTCTCCTCGACCTGTTCCAGGGGATCGTCGCCGTCGCGCAGGACGAGCTGATCGTCACCACGCCGAACTACGTCTTCAAGTTCGACGTGACCTCCTGGGGCTGGATCCACATCATCCTGGGCCTGGTGGTCGCCCTCGTCGGGCTCTGCGTGCTCCGCGGCATGGCCTGGGCCCGGTACACGGGCATCGCGGTCGCCTCGCTGAGCCTCATCTCCAGCTTCCTGTGGCTGCCCTACTACCCGCTGTGGAGCATCGTGATCATCGCCCTGGACATCTTCGTCATCTGGGCGCTGGCGGTGTACCGGCAGGACTGAGCGGAGCCTCACGGGAGCGGCCGCGGTACCCCGGCGGGGTGCCGCGGACGCTCCCTCTGCGCGGGCAGGCCCTAGGCTGCGGGGCATGCCCAGTGGTGACGCCCCCGGACCGCTCGACCTCGGACTGCTGCGGACCTTCCTCGCCGTGCACCGCTCCGGCTCCTTCACCGCCGCCGCCCGGCTGCTGCGGCTCTCCCAGCCGACCGTCACCGCACAGATCCGCACCCTGGAGCGGCAGCTCGGCAGGCCGCTGTTCGAACGGCTGCCGCGCGGGGTCACCGCCACCAGCGCGGCCGACGCCCTCGCCGCCGAGATCGCCGCCCCGCTGGACGCCCTCGCCGCCGTCGCCGAACGCGGCAGCGCCGACCACGGCGCCCCGGCCGAGCCCGTCCACCTCGCCGGGCCGGCCGAGTTCCTCGGCGTCTGCGCGATGCCCGCGCTCGCCCCGCTGATCGGCGCCGGACTGCGGCTGCGCGTCACCTCCGGGCTCACCGACGACCTGCTCGCCGGCCTGCGGGCCGGCCGCTACGACCTGGTCGTGGCCACCTCCCGGCCGCGCGGGCGGGCCCTGCACGCCGTCCCGCTCGCCGACGAGGAGTTCGTCCTCGTCGCCGGGCCCGCCTGGGCCGCCCGGATCGGTGCCGGGCGGGTCGCCGCCGAGGGCCCCGCCGCACTGCGCGGCGTACCGCTGGTCACCTACGCCGAGGACCTGCCGATCGCGCGGCGCTACTGGCGGCACGTGTTCGGCACCCGGCTGACCGGACCGGCCGCGGCCGTGGTGCCCGATCTGCGCGGGGTGGCCGCCGCGGTGGCCGGCGGCGCCGGGGTCTCCGTCCTGCCGCGCTACCTGTGCGCGGCCGACCTCGCCTCGGGGGCACTGGTCGCACTGCACGAACCGGAGGACCCGCCGATCAACACCGCCTGGCTGGTCGGACGGGCCGGGTCCGCCGAACCGGCCGCCGTCGCACAGGTCCGTGCACGGCTGCTGGCGGCGGCCCCGGCCTGGTGAGGGGAGCCTGCGGCGGGTGTCAGAGGCCCAGTGCCGCCGGGTCCGCCGCCAGGGCGCGCATCGGCTCCCGGGCGTCCTCGACCAGCCGTCGGGCCGTCAGGTCGAGGAAGCCGCCCACTCCGGTGACCTCGGCGGCGAGGGTGCCGTCCGCCTTCACGATGGTCTGCTCGACACCGAAGGTCTTGCCGCCGTCCCACACGAAACGGCAGCTCACCGCCACCTCCTCGCCGGCCCGCAGCTCGCGCCGGTAGCGGACGGTCGTCTCCAGCACGACCGGGCCGACGCCCTTCGCCAGCAGGTCGGCCTGCCGGATGCCGGCGTTCTCCAGGTAGCACCATCGGGCGTGCTCGGCGTACTGCAGGTAGACCGACTGGTTGAGGTGGCCCTGGGAGTCGGTCTCGTAGCCGCGGACGGTGATCGGAACACTGAATTCGGTCATGCCACGAACAGTACGGGCACACCCGGCGGGGGCGCGGGGAACTGCACGATCCCGGGAAGGCCGAGCCAAGTCAGGGGCGCGGGGAACTGCGCGATCCGGATGTGGCTGCCCGTACGAACCCGGGGTCGGCCCTGGTAGCACGGACAGCCACCCCGGACTGCGCAGTTCCCCGCGCCCCCACCGACCTCGACGTGACTTCAGGGCTCCAGGTGGGTGGGGGCGAACATGCGGAGGAGGGCGGGGAGGACGACCACGGTGGGGCCGGGGGTGGCGAGGGCGGCGGTGAGGTCGGCGTGGAGGGTCTCGGGGGTGGTGGGGACGGCCGGGACGCCGAAGGACTCGGCGAGGCGGAGGAAGTCGGGGCGGGCGAGTTCGGTCGCGGTGGCCTCGCCGAAGGTGTCCGTCATGTACTCGCGGAGGATGCCGTAGCCCCCGTCGTCCACGATCAGCCAGGTGACGTCCAGGTCGTGCTGGCGGACGGTGGCGAGTTCCGCGATCGAGTACATCGCGCCGCCGTCCCCGGAGACGGCGAGGACGGGCCGGCCCGGCAGGGCCGCCGCTGCGCCGAGCGCGGCGGGGAAGCCGTAGCCGAGGCCGCCGGCGCCCTGGGCGGAGTGCATGGCGCCGGGGCGCCGGGCGTCCCACGCGGACCAGGCCCAGTAGCCGAGGATGGTCATGTCGAAGAAGGCCGGGGAGTCGTCCGGCAGGGCGGCGCGGGCCGCGGCGAGGACCTGCTGTTCCAACTCCAGTCCCTGGCCGTCGATCCGGGCCCGGACCTGCTTGAGCAGGTCGGCGGCGGCGGCCTCGGCGCGGCCGTCGGGCTCGCGCGCGGGGACGGAGTCGGCGAGGGCGGCGAGGGCGAGCCGGGCGTCGGCGTGGATGCCGAAGGCGGGGTGGTTGGACTCCAGCTTGCCGAGGTCCGCCTCGACCTGGATCAGCTGACCGCGTGGGGCGAACGTGTGGTAGTTGCTGGAGAGTTCGCCGAGTCCGGAGCCGACGACGAGCAGCACGTCGGCGTTCTCCAGCAGGTCGGTGGTGTGCCGGTCCTCCAGCCAGGACTGCAGCGAGAGCGGGTGCTCCCAGGGGAAGGCGCCCTTGGCACCGAAGGTGCAGGCCACGGGGGCCCGCAACAGCTCGGCGAGCCGCAGCAGTTCGTCGGTCGCGCCGGCCCGGACGACCCCGCCGCCGGCGAGGATCACCGGGTTCTCGGCCTCGGCGAGCAGCACGGCGGCCTCGGCGACGAGTTCGGCCCGCGGGACGAGCGGGCGGGGTTCGGCGCGCAGGCCGGTGACCCGGGGCACGGTGGTGGGTGCGAGCAGCACGTCCTGCGGGATCTCCACCCAGACCGGCCCGTAGGGGGCGGTGAGGGCGGACTCCCAGGCGGCGGCGAGGGCGGAGGGGATCTGCGAGGCGGTGCGCGCGGTGTGCACGGACTTCACCACGTCGCGGAAGCTGGCCTGCTGGTCGACGAGTTCGTGCAGGTAGCCGCGGCGGCGGCCGCCGAGGCCGGCGGAGGGGATCTGCGAGGAGACGGCGAGGACGGGGGCGGAGGCGGCGGCGGCCTCCTGGAGGGCGGCGAGCGAGGTGAGGGCGCCGGGGCCGGTGGAGAGGAACAGCGGGGCGACGGTCCCGGCGGTGCGGGCGTAGCCGTCGGCGGCGAAGCCGGCGTTGTTCTCCACCCGCAGGCCGACGTAGCGCAGCCGGGAGCGGCGCAGGGCGTCGAACAGGCCGAGGGCGTGCTGGCCGGGGAGGCCGAAGACGGTCCCGGCGCCGAGGTTGGCGAGGGACTCGACGACCAGGTCGCCGCCGTTGCGGACGTGGGTCATGCGCGCTCCTCGGCGATCCGGCGGGCCATCAGGGTGGTCAGCTCGTAGGCGGTGTGCGAGGCGGCCACGGAGGTGATCTCGGCGTGGTCGTAGGCGGGGGCCACCTCGACGAGGTCGGCGGAGACGATGTTGCAGCCGGCCAGCCCGCGGAGGATCTCCAGGAGTTCGCGGGAGGTGAGGCCGCCGGCCTCGGGGGTGCCGGTGCCGGGGGCGTGCGCCGGGTCGAGGACGTCGATGTCGATGGAGACGTACAGCGGTCGGTCGCCGATCCGCTCGCGGAGCTGCTGGGCGACCTCGTCGACGCCGCGGCGCATCACGTCGGCGGAGGTGACGATGCCGAAGCCGAGCTTCTCGTCGTCGGTGAGGTCCTGGCGGCCGTAGAGCGGGCCGCGGGTGCCGACGTGGCTGAGCGCGGAGGTGTCGAGGATGCCCTCCTCGACGGCGCGGCGGAACGGGGTGCCGTGGGTGTACTCGGCGCCGAAGTAGGTGTCCCAGGTGTCGAGGTGGGCGTCGAAGTGGAGCAGGGCGACCGGGCCGTGCTCGGCGGCGACGGCGCGCAGCAGCGGCAGGGCGATGGTGTGGTCGCCGCCGAGGGTCATCAGCCGGGCGCCGGTGGCGAGCAGGTCGCGGGCGGCGGCCTCGACGGTGTCGACGGCCTCGTTGATGTTGAAGGGGTTGGCGGCGACGTCGCCGGCGTCGGCGACCTGGGCGAGGGCGAACGGCGAGGCGTCCTGCGCCGGGTTGTAGGGCCGCAGCAGGCGGCTGGCCTCGCGGATCGCGTTGCCGCCGAACCGCGCGCCCGGCCGGTAGGAGACCCCGGTGTCGAACGGGACGCCGACCACGGCGATGTCGGCGCTGCCGACCTCGTCCAGGCGGGGCAGCCGGGCGAAGGTGGCGGGGCCGGCGTAGCGCGGGACGCGGGACGAGTCGATCGGGCCGCGCGGTTCGGTGGTGCTCATGGATTCCTCGGGAGGGTCGGTGGATGCGGTGGCGGGTGCCGTCAGGCGGCGGCGGGGACGGCCTCGGGCTCGGCCGGGGTGCGGCCGTCGAGGCGGTCGCGCCAGCGCTCCAGCAGGCGGGCGTCGGTGGGCCGGGTGGCCAGGCTGACGGCCAGGTGGGCGACCAGGCTGGCACCGAGGCCGTAGTAGATGGGCTCGTTGGCGAGGGTGCCCTTGACCACCATGAGGGCGATCACGGTGACGCCGCCGGCGGTCATCGCGGCGAGCGCGCCCGGCAGGTTGCCGCGGCGCCAGACCAGGCCGCCGAGGATCGGCACGAGCAGGCCGCCGACCAGCAGGTTGTAGGCGACGGTGAGGGCCGCGAGGACGTCGTCGAGCAAGCAGGCCAGGCCGATGGAGACCGCGCCCAGGACGATGATCGCCAGCCGGTTGGAGCCGACCTCGTCGTGGTCGTCGCCCTGCGGGCGGACCCTGCCGCCTCGGGTGCGCAGCCACTGCCAGATGTCGTTGTTGGCGACGGTCGCGGAGGCGATCAGCGCGCCGCTGGCGGTGGACATCATCGCGGAGAGCGCGGCGGCCAGCACCAGGCCCTTCACACCGGTCGGCAGGGTGGTCTTCACGATGGTCGCGAAGGCGCTGTCGGCGCCGGCGAGCTGCGGGTGCAGCGCCTTGGTGGCCATGCCGATGACGGCGCCGGCGAGGCCGTAGACCAGGCAGTAGACGCCGGCCACGGTGCCGCCCCAGGAGGCGACCCTGTCGGTGCGGGCGGTGAACACGCGCTGCCAGATGTCCTGGCCGATCAGCATGCCGAAGGTGTAGATCAGCACGAAGGTGAGGATCGACTCGCCGCCGATGGAGCCGAAGGAGAAGTAGCCGTCGGGCAGCTTGTCGGCCATGGCGCTCCAGCCGCCGGCCTTGACGACGGCGATCGGCAGCAGCAGCACCAGCACGCCGATCGACTTCACCACGAACTGCACCATGTCGGTGAGGGTGATCGACCACATGCCGCCGAGGGCGGAGTAGCCGACGACGATGGTGCCGCCGATCACCACGGCCGCCCAGCGCGGCACGTCGAAGAGCACGTCGAAGACGGTGGCGTAGGCGATGGTGGAGGTGACGGCCAGCATCAGGGTGTAGACCCACATCACCACGCCGGAGATGACGCTCGCGGCGTCGCCGTAGCGCAGCGAGAGCATCTCGGCGACGGTGTAGACCTTCAGCCGGGCGATCCGGGCGGAGAAGAAGGCGCTCAGGGCGAGCAGGCCGAGGCCGATCGCGAAGACCATCCAGGCGCCGGACAGGCCGTAGGTGTAGCCGAGGCGGACGCCGCCGATGGTGGAGGCGCCGCCGAGCACGACGGCGGCCATCGTCCCGGTGTACATCAGCGGGCCGAGGCGGCGGCCGGCGACCAGGAAGTCGCTCTTGGAGCGGGCGCGCCGCCTGCCCCACCAGCCGACGGCGACGATGCCCGCCAGGTAGCAGGTCATCACGACGTAGTCGATGGCCATGTGGTCCTCCGATCCGGCCGCCGCGCTGCGGGTGCGGGGCCGGGGTGCTCGTGGGGGACGGCTGCCGCGGCCGGAAGGGGGCCTGCCGCGGCGCCGGAGGGGGGACGGGTACGGGCACCGACCGCCGGACGGCGTCCTCGGCCCGTGTGGAAACGGTACGAGCAGCGCCGGAGCGGTTGAAGTGTCGGATCCGTCCATTCTCTATGCTCGGAATGGAGGAAGTGTCCATCGGAGGGAGGCCGGGCATGTCCGCACCGCCCGTACCGGCGGCTCCGCGCGCGCCCGAGCCGGGTACGCCGGCCCTGCCGCTGCGGGTGCTGCTCGGCGCCCCGGGCCTCGGCCTGGAGCAGATCGCGGGGCCCCGTGACGACCGGCTGATCGGCACCATCGGCACCACCGAGCTGCCCGAGCCGGCGCCGTACCTGTCCGGCGGCGAACTGCTGCTGACCGCGGGCGTCCGCTTCCCGCCGACCGCGGAGGCCGTGGACGCGTACGTGCGCAGCGTCGCCGCGGCCGGGATCGCCGCGCTCGGCTTCGGCATCGCCCCCGTCCACGACGAGGTGCCGGCGGTGCTCGTCGAGGCCTGCGAGCGGCATGCGCTGCCGCTCGTCCGGGTCCCGCCGGCGACGCCGTTCGTCGCGGTCAACCGGGCCGCGTACGCGTTCATGGCCGAGGCCCGCAACCGCGACCTGCGGCTGGTCTCCGAGGCGCAGTCCGCCCTCGCCTCCGCCGCGGCCCGGCCGGACGCGCTGCAGGCCGTGCTGCACCAGCTGGCCGTGCGCACCGGCTCCTGGACGGTGCTGCTGGACGCCGCCGGGCAGGAGCTCTTCGCCGCCGGGGAGCGCCCCGCCGCGCCGGCGCCGCGGCAGGTGCGGGAGCTGGCCGCCCGCACCACGGCCCGGCTCGCCGGCCGGCCCGGCCGGACCGCGCCGCCGACGGCCGCCGCCGAGCACCTCGAAGGACGCCACCTCACCGTGCACACCCTGCCCGGCGGCCTCGCCCTCGGCATCGCCGCGGACACCCCGCCCAGCAGCGTCCACCGCTCGGTCACCGGCGTCGCCGCCGTCCTGCTCGCCCTGCTCACCAGCCCCCGGCACGCCCTCGGCGCCGACACCCGCGGTTCCGGCGCGCTCGTCCGGCTGCTGCTCGGCGCCGCCCCGGCCGAGGTCGCCGCCCTGCTGCAACCGGACGGCGCCGCGGACGGCCGCTGGATCGTCGTCGCCGGACGGCGCACCCGGCCCGGACGCGGGGACGACCCCGTCCAGGTCGCCGCGCTCGGCACCGCCCTCGGCACGCCCTACCTGGACGTCACCGGCAACGCACTGCGGGCCCTCGTCCCCGGGCCCGCCGCGCCCGATCCGGCCGCCGCCGTCCGGCTGGGCTGGACGCTCGGCTTCAGCACCCCCACCGGGCCGGACGGGCTCGGGAACGCGGCCGTGCACGCCGACCGCGCGCTGCGGCGGGCCCTGGCGGGCGGGCGGGGAGCCGCGCAGCAGCGCGACGAAGCCCTGAGCATGCACGCCCTGGTCGCCGAGGACGAGGCCCGCGCCCACGCCCGGGCCCTGCTGGCGCCGCTCGCGGAGGCGGGCGCCCCCGGACCGGACGTCCTGCGGGAGACCCTCACCGCCTGGCTCGCCCACCACGGCAGCTGGGACCGCACCGCCGCCGCCCTCGAACTCCACCGCAACACCGTCCGCCAGCGCATCGCCCGCACCGCCGACCTCCTCGCCGCCGACCTCAACGACCCCGACGTCCGCATGGAGCTGTGGTTCGCCCTCCGCCACCTCGACACGTGAAACGGCGCCCCGCCTCGCGGTCGGCGGCGGTCAGTGCCGGTCGGTGAAGGAGCCGTGGCGGCCGGCTCCCTTGGCGAAGCGGGCGGCTCCCTCGCCGGCCTCGGGCAGGGACCGCAGGCCGTGCCGGAGTTCGTTGTCGAGGGCGTCGTGCTCGCTCAGCCCGTCCTGTTCGAGGAGGGAGAGCCGGTCCTCGCGCATGCAGGTCTGCGGGAAGCGGGCGATCTCGGCGGCGAGCCGTTCGGCGGCCTGCCGGGAGGTGCCGCGGGGGACGACCCGGTCGACCAGCCCGATGCTCTCGGCCTCGCCGGCGTCGACCGGGCGGCCGGTGAGAACGAGGTCCATGGCGCGGCCGGCGCCGATCAGCCGGGGCAGCCGGACGGTGCCGCCGTCGATCAGGGGAACGCCCCAGCGGCGGCAGAACACGCCGAAGACGGCGTCCTCCTCGGCGACCCGCAGGTCGCACCAGAGGGCGAGTTCGAGGCCGCCCGCGACGGCGTGGCCGGAGACGGCGGCGATGACGGGCTTGGAGAGCCGCATCCGGGTGGGGCCCATCGGCCCGTCGCCCTCGGGGGCGACCCGGTTCCCGTCGGCGGTGCCGAAGGCCTTGAGGTCGGCGCCGGCGGAGAAGGTGCCGCCCTCGCCCCACAGGACGGCGACGGAGGCCTCGGGGTCGGCGTCGAAGGAGCGGAAGGCCTCGGCGAGGGCTTCGGCGGTGGGTCCGTCGACGGCGTTGCGGCTCTCGGGGCGGGAGAGCACGACGGTGGTCACCGGTCCGCTGCGTTCGGTGCGTACGGGCATCTGTGCCGGTCCTCCTCGCTGCCGCGGCCACCGCCGACCGGTGGACGGACCCCATCGAACCAGAACGGCGCCGTCCGGACGAGGCCGCCGCGCGGCGGGGTCCGGCGGGCCCACTGACAGGCGCTCATACTATGATCTGCCGCCGGGGATTGGGTGGCACACGATCCGGCGGCCGCACCGCCGGGGCCGTCCGACCCGACGGGGACAGCGCGGACGGGAAGCCGTCCGACGGGGGAAGGACCGCCATGTCAGGCAGCCACTACAAAGTGTCGCCCGAACAGCTCGACCGGCTCGCCAAGGAGTGGCAGGCCCAGGCCGAACGCCTGGAACGCGTCGCGGCCAGGGTCGACGCGCTCTCGGGCAAGTTCCGCACCGCCGAGATCGAGACCCTGATCACCGGCGGCGTGCTCTCCACCGGCATCGTGCTCGCCGCCGAACAGGCCGCCCAGGACGCCGGGCGGAGCGCCGCCGCCACCGCGAAGGCGATGCACCAGGACGCGGCCGGGATCCGGCACTGCGCCGACAACTACCGCGAGGCCGAGGAGCACGCCGGCAAGCAGCTGCCCGGCGGCGGCCACCACACCCCGCCCAAGTCGCCCGGCAAGCCCGGCGGCAGTGGCGGGCACCACGGCGGCGGACACCAGGGCGGCAGCGGCGGCCACGACGGCGGCGGCAGCGGCGGGCACCACCCGATGCCCTCCTCGCCGAACCCGCACGGCAAGATCCCGATGTCCGACGTCGACTACAGCGGCGCCGGCTCGTGGAAGAGCGGCCGGGCCGCCTGCGAGGACTACGTCAACCAGGCGCTCGACACCATGGGCATCAAGGACCCGCAGGCCCGGGCCAACTGGATGCGCGGCCTGCTCACCATGACCCAGCGCGAGTCCTCGTACAACGACTCGCACTGGCTGGTGAACAAGACCGACAGCAACGCCTGGGGCCCGACCCAGGCGGACGGCGCGCCGCTGCACTCCTCGCGCGGCCCCTGGCAGTGCATCCCGGACACCTTCGCCGCCTACCACCAGCCGGGCACCTCCACCAAGATCTACGACCCGGTGGCCAGCGCGTGCGCCTCCATGAACTACATGATGGCGCGCTACCACGTCTCACCGGACGGCCACGACCTGGCCGCCAAGGTCGCCCAGGCCAACCCGAACCACGGCCCGCAGGGCTACTGACCGTCCGCGCCGGCCCGCGCGGCCGGCCGCCGAAACCAGGAAGAGCCACCTCACCGTGTCCCGACACACCACGGCGCTGCGCGCCGCCACCGCCGTCTGTGCCGCCGTCCTCGCCGTCGGCGCGCTGACCGCCTGCGACCCGGCCGAGCCGGCCGCCGCACCGAGCACCGCCGCCGCGAGCCAGGCCGCGCCGTCCGCGGCCGACCCCTCGCCCGCCGGGGACGCCGCCTCCGCGGCCGCCTCCCCCGGCGCCAAGGCCGGCAGTGCCACCGGCCCGGCCGTCAACGGCGTTCCCTCCTCCGCCTGGATGAAGGGCAACGACCTGCCGCTGAACTCCGCCTACCACTGGCCCGCGCAGGCCGGGAAGGCCAAGGCGGTCAAGAACGGCGAGCCGTTCGCCTTCGAGACGCTCTGCGACTCGGCCCGCTCCTCGGACCTCGCCGGTCTCGGCACCGGCGCCGACGGCGCGCAGTCGCTGCTGAGCGGCGGCACCGACGAGTGGCAGGTCCAGCAGACGGTCGTCCACTTCAAGGGCACCTCCAGCGGGGCCGTGCAGTCCGCCGGTGCGCTGCTGCGCGCCCTGACCGCGGAGGTCAAGGCCTGCGCCCCGGACGGCGCCACCCCCAGCGTGAAGGTCACCGCCGAGGACCCGGCGTACCTGGCCGCCACCATCACCCTCAAGCAGGGCAGCGGCGGCATCACCGTCCACGAGTACCTGACGACCACCTCGACCACGGTCGCCGAGCTGACCGTCTACGGCCCCTACGGCACCAAGAAGCCCAAGGCCGCCTGGACGGTCAAGGACGACACCGCCGTCCTGCGCCTGCTGGGGGCGCCGCTCTGCGACGCCTTCAAGAACTGCTGACCGGGCGTCTACCGAACACCCGTCAGTACACGTCGCGGACGTAGCGCCTGTCCGCGGCCAGCTGCTTGACGTACGCGGCCGCGCCCTCCTCGCTCAGCCCGCCCTGGGCGGCGACGATCTCGTGGAGGGCGCGGTCGACGTCCTTGGCCATCCGGCCGGCGTCGCCGCAGACGTACAGGTGCGCGCCCGCCTCCAGCCACGTCCACAGCCGCGAGCCCTGCTCGCGCATCCGGTCCTGCACGTAGACCTTGTTCCGCTGGTCGCGGGAGAAGGCCAGGTCCAACCGGGAGAGCACGCCCGCCTCCCCGAGGGCGGCCAGCTCGTCCTGGTAGTAGAAGTCGGTGGCGCGCCGCTGCTCGCCGAAGAACAGCCAGTTGCCGGCGTGGTCGCCACGGGCCCGCCGCTCGTCCAGGAAGCCCTTGAAGGGCGCGACGCCGGTGCCGGGGCCGATCATCACGGCGGGCACCGCCGGGTCGGCGGGCGGGCGGAAGTGCGGCGAGCGCTGCACGAAGATCCGCACCGGGGTGTCGGGGGCCGCGTCCGCCAGGAAGCTGGAGGCCACCCCCTTGCGGCGGCGTCCGGCGGGATTGTCGAACCGTACGACGGAGACCGTGAGTTGGACCTTCGCCGGGTCGACCAGCGGGCTGGAGGAGATCGAGTAGAGCCGCGGCTGCAGCTTCTTCAGCACATCCACCCACTCCTGGGCGGTGGCCTTCACCGGGTGCTCGGCCACCAGGTCGATCGCCTGCCTGCCCCAACTCCACTTCGCCAGTTCGTCCTTGTTGTCCGGGCGGAGCAGTTTGCGGAGCAGCCGGCCGTCGGCCGTCCGCTCGGCGGCGAAGCGGAGCAGATCGGTGGTGATCCGGGTCAGGTCGAGGTGCCGGTGCAGCGCCTCGGAGAGCGTCGTCCGTCCGGCGCCGGCGAGTTCGACCTCGGTGTCGGGGTGCTGGCCGGTCGCCTCCAGCCACTCCACCACCAGCTCGGGGCAGTTGACCGGCCAGACGCCGAGCGCGTCGCCGGCCTCGTACTCCAGGGCTCCGCTCGCGCCGAGGTCGAAGGTGAACTGGCGGACCTCCTTGGCCGCGCCGGGCAGGCTGAGCAGCCGGTTGCCGGTGAGGGTGGCGGTGAACGGTTCGGCCTTGGTGGGTCTGCGCGGGGCGGCCGGCGCCGGGGCGGGCTCCGCGGTGAGCGCGGTCAGCACCTGCTCCAGCCAGCCGGCGGCGGCCTCCTCGTAGTCCGGTTCGCAGTCGACGCGGGGCAGCAGGCGGACGCCGCCGAGTTCGGCGAGGCGCTCGTCGAGGCGGCGGCCGTGGCCGCAGAAGTCGTGGTAGCTGGAGTCGCCGAGGGCGAGCACCGCGTACCGCAGGTCGGGGAGGCGGGCCGCGCCGCCGTCGGCCAGTTGCTGCCAGAAGTCGGCGCCGTTGTCGGGGGCGTCGCCGTCGCCGAAGGTGCTGGTGACCACGAGCAGGTCGGTGCCGGCGGTCAGGGCGCCGGGGGCGCAGTCCGCCATGGGCAGGACGGTCGCGCTCCGGCCGGCCTCGGCGAGCCGGGCGGCGGCGCCGGTGGCGATCTCCTCGGCGTTGCCGGTCTGCGAGGCGTACATGACGACCACCCGGCGGCCGGGCGCCTCGGCGGCGGGCCCGGCGGCCGGCGCGGGGCCGGGGGCGGGCGGGGCGGATCGGGAGAACATCCCGGCGAGCACGCCGTCCACCCACAGCGCGTGCGCCGGGTCGAAGGGGGCGTCGGCCGGCAGCACCGGCACCGCACCGCCCGGGGCGGTGGCGCCGAGGCCCGCCAAGTACCCGGCGAGGTAGCGGCGTTCGTGGTCGGCGAAGGCGGGCGGGGCGGCCAGGTCGGTGAGCGCGAAGAGCCGGGTGAGGGCCGCGACCGCGGTGCCGCCCTCGGCGGCCGCCGAGGTGAGGGCGGGCCCGGGGACGGCGAAGGCGGCCGGGCCCGGGTCGGCGACGGCGGCGACCCGGGTGAGCGAGACCGCGCAGGCCTTGAGCTCGGGCTGGAAGGAGACCGGGTCGACGGCGTCGTTGGTGACGGCGTTGATCCCCAGGTACTCGCCGAACATGTCGTTCCAGTGGAAGGGCGCGAAGCAGGTGCCGGGCAGCACCCGGTCGGTGACCACCACGGGCAGCACGGCCCGGCCGCGCCGGGAGGCGACCTCCAGCCGGTCCCCGTCGGCGGCCCGCAGCGCGGCGGCGTCCACCGGGTGGATCTCCACGAACGGGCCCGGGTTCAGCCTGTTCAGCTTGGCGACCTTGCCGGTCTTGGTGAGGGTGTGCCACTGGTGCTGCACCCGGCCGGTGTTGAGCACGAACGGGTAGTCGTCGTCGGGCAGTTCGGCGGGCGGCAGGTGCGGCCGGGCGTAGAACCGGGCCCGGCCGGACCCGGTGGGGAAGGCGAGCCGCGGCCGGGAGCCGTCCTCGCGGACCAGCGGCTCCTGGCTGACGCCGTCGTTGAGGTACCGCACCGGGTTGCGGTCCGGGCCGCCGGGGGCGCACGGCCACTGCGCGGGGCCCTCCCGCAGCCGGTCGTAGGTCACGCCGCGCAGGTCCCAGCCGGTCGTCGGGTTCCAGGCCTGCTTGAGCTCCTCGAAGACCTCCTCGGCGGAGGCGTAGCCGAAGGCCTCGGCGTAGCCCATGGCACAGGCGACGTCGGCGATCAGCCGCCAGTCGGGCCGGGCCCCGCCGGGCGCGTCCACCACGCCCTGGACGAGGGTGAGGTTGCGCTCGGAGTTGACCATGACGCCGTCGGACTCGGCCCAGAGCGTGGCGGGCAGCACCACGTCCGCGTAGGCGTTGGTCTCGGTCTCGGCGAACACGTCCTGGGTGATGACGAGTTCGGCCGCCTCCAGGCCCTCGATGACCGTCCGCCGGTTGGCCACCGAGGCGACCGGGTTGGTGCAGATGATCCAGCAGGCCTTGATCTCGCCCTCGGCCATCCGCTCGAACATCTCCACGGTGCCGGCACCGGCCTCGGCGCGCAGGCTGCCCCGCTCGATGCCCCAGAGGTCCTCCGTGAAGGCCCGTTCGGCCTCGACCAGGGCGGAGCGCTGGCCCGGCAGTCCGGGGCCCATGTAGCCCATCTCGCGGCCGCCCATGGCGTTGGGCTGGCCGGTCAGCGAGAACGGTCCGCTGCCGGGGCGGCAGATGGCGCCGGTGGCCAGGTGCAGGTTGACCAGGGCGTTGGTGTTCCAGGTGCCGTGGGTGGACTGGTTGAGGCCCATCGTCCAGCAGCTCGTCCACTCCCCCGCGGTGCCGATCCACTCGGCTGCCTGCCGCAGGTCGGCCTCGGCGAGGCCGGTCAGCTCGGCGACGGCGGCGGGCGGGTAGTCGGCGAGGAAGTCGGACAGTTGCTCCCAGCCCTCGGTGTGCTCGGCGATGAACGCCTCGTCGGTGTGGCCGCCGGCGACCAGCAGGTGCAGCAGGCCGTTGAGCAGCGCCAGGTCGGTGCCGGGGCGGACCTGCAGGAAGAGGTCGGCCTTCTCGGCGGTGGCGGTGCGGCGCGGGTCGACGACGACGAGCTTCGCGCCGGCCTTGACCCGTTCCATCATGCGCAGGAAGAGGATCGGGTGGCAGTCCGCCATGTTGGAGCCGATGACCAGGAAGAGGTCGGCGCGCTCGAAGTCCTCGTACGAGCCGGGCGGGCCGTCGGCACCGAGCGAGAGCTTGTAGCCGGAGCCCGCGCTGGCCATGCACAGGCGGGAGTTGGACTCGATCCGGGAGGTCCGTACGAAGCCCTTGGCGAGCTTGTTCGCCAAGTACTGCGCCTCCAGGGACATCTGGCCCGAGACGTAGAACGCCAGGGCGTCCGGCCCGTGTTCGTCGACGATGGCGCGCAGCCGTCCGGCGACGGCGGCGACGGCCGCGTCCACGTCGACCTCGGCCGGCTCCTCGCCGCGGCCGGTGCGGACGAGGGCGGTACCGAGCCGGCCGGGCGCGGCCATCAGGTCGGCGTGGGTGGCGCCCTTGGTGCAGAGCCGGCCGGCGTTCGCCGGGTGGGCCGGGTCGCCGGAGGCCTTGACCACCCTCCGGCTGCCGTCGGCCTCCCGGGTCACGTCGAGGACGATGCCGCAGCCGACCCCGCAGTACGAGCAGGCCGTCCTCACCCGGCTGGTCTCCTGCTGCGGCGTCGGCACCGTCACGGCTGCCCCTCTCGTGGCCGCCGGTCCGGGCCCCCGCCCGCGGTGGCGGGGGCGCGCCGACCGGCCCGGTGGGACGCTCCCACCTGTGTCCAACGTAGGAAGGCCCTGTTGCGCGAAGGTGTCGTGCGGGGTGACCCGGCCGTTACGCCTGCCGCACGGAAGAACCCTCCGAGTGTGAGGCCCGGGGGTGGCGGCGACAAGAGGTCAGTCGGCGGGGGTGAGTTCGGCCATCTCGCCCCAGCCGTCGACCGGCGCCTCGACGTAGATGATCTGCGGCTTGGCCGCGATGGCCTGCGGCAGTTCGGCCATGGCGGTCTTGAAGTGGTCGGAGTTCACGTGGGCGGCGCCGGCCTCGGCGTCCGCGAAGGCCTCCAGCAGGACGTACACCTGGGGGTCGTCGACGCTGCGGGACCACTCGAAGAAGATGTTGCCCGGCTCCTCGCGGGTGGCCCGGGTGAACGCGTCGACCCGCGCCATCCAGCTGTCGGCGTACTCGCGGCGGGCGGTGAACTTGACGTTGATCAGGATCACGGCTGACTCCTCAAGGGTGGTGTGGTGGTTGGACGGTGACGGCCGCTCAGCCGAACTGCCGGGCGGCGCGGGTCAGGACGTCGCCGATCCGGCCGCGGGCGGCCCGGTGGGCGGTGGGCAGCGAGACGGAGAGCGCCCGGGCGGGGCCGTCGCCGGCGGGCGGCAGCGGCACGGCCAGGCACATCCAGTCGGGGTCGTACTCGCCGACCGAGACCGCCAGGCCGAGTCGGCGGACGAGGCCGAGTTCGGCCTCCAGCCGGTCGGGGTCGGTGATGGTGTGCTCGGTGAACCGCGGCAGGCCGTGCTCGGCCAGGTAGCGGCGGCGGGCCGGTCGGGAGAGCGCGGCGAGCAGCACCTTGCCGTGGGCGGTGGCGTGCGCGTGCGGCTCGGTGCCGGCCTCGAAGGGGTCGCCGTCGGCCGCGGCCGGCCCGGTGCTCTCGACCACGGCGATCCGGCCGTCCCGGTGGGTGCTGTAGTACGCGGGGGTGCCGGCCGCGCGGGCCACCCACAGCAGCAGGTCGCGGACGTCGGGCTCGGCGGGCTCCCGCCGCCGGTACGCCCGGTGCAGGGCGGGGATCCGCGGGCCGAGCACGTAGCCGCCGCGGGTGCGGGCGAGGTGGCCGCGGGCGGTGAGCGGGCCGAGCAGGGTGTAGACGGTGGAGAGCGAGCAGCCGAGCCGGGCGGCGAGGTCGCGGGCGGCGACCGGGCCGGGTGCGTCGGCGACGGCGTCCAGCAGGTCGAGCGCCCGGTCGAGCGACTGCGGGCCGTGCGCGGCGGCGGCGATGGCGGGGCTCCTCTCGGCGCGGGGCCCGTACGGGCCGGTCGCCCCACAGCCTGCCCGACCCGGGCGCGTCCGCCCAAGCGGGCACACCTACGATTCCGGCCCTCCCGGAATCGCCGTCCCCGGCCCGGGTCACGTCCCGTGGGGGCGGGGGGCCGCCTCGGTACGGGGTTCCCGGCGGGCCGGGAGCCCGCCCGTGCAGAACAACCCGACGAGCGCGATGCCGCCTGCGGCCAGCACCGCGACCTTGAGGCCGGCGATCTGGGCGTCCTGGTAGTCCTCCACGATCGCGGCCGCCTCGGCCGGGGGAACGGGGGTCTCCGCGAGCGCGGAGGCGACGTCACCGGCCGGGACGAAGGTCAGGCCGGCCTCGATCCTGACACCGGCCTGCTGCGCCACCGTCTCGGAGATCCGCGGGTCGTCGGCGATCGCGGAGCTGACGGCGGCGGCCAGTGCCCCGATGAGGATGGCGCCGATCAACGCGGTGCCGAGGGAGGAGCCGAGGTTCTGGGCGGTGTACTGGAGGCCGCCGGCCTCACTGCGGTCGGCCTCGCCGACGGAGGACTGCACCACGTTGCCGAGCTGGGAGGCGAGCATGCCCATGCCGAGGCCCATGACCGCCATCGCCCACGCGAACGAGGCCTCGTCGAGCTGGGGCTCGATAGTGGAGAGCAGCCAGACGATCGAGGCGAGCAGGACGAGGAAGCCGATCCGCACGATGGTCCGCGGGGAGGCGACGCGCAGGAGTACGGAGCCGCCCATCGAGGCGATCAGCATGGTGACCGACACCGGCAGCAGCTTGAGCCCGGTCTCGAAAGCGTCCTTGCCCAGCACGACCTGGAGGTAGAGCGGGATCACGAAGAACAGGCCGAGCAGGATGGTGTTCTGGTTGAAGAGTGTGACCAGTCCGGACCGCAGGCCGGAGATGCCGAACAGCCCGATGCGGATCAGAACGGGCTTCCCGGCCGCCTCCCTGCTGTGCTCCAGCCGGACGAGCAGTGCCAGGAGGACACCGCCGAGGGCGATGACGAACAGCGTCGGGGAGAAGCCGAGGACGGTGAACGGTGCGTTGCGCGGCGCCAACCACCCCCAGCTGCTGCTCTGCAGAACGGCGAGGACGATCAGGGCCAGGCCCGCCGCCGAAAGGACGACGGCGCCGACGTCGAGGCGGGTCCTCCGGGTGACCGCCGGTCCGGACGGAACCCAGCTGATCAGACTGAGCATCGCGGCCACCAGGACGACCTCGCCGGCGAAGACCAGGCGCCAGGTCAGATAGGTGGTGACCCAGCCGCCGAGCAGCGGGCCGACCGCAATGCCCGCTCCGGCGAGGCCGCCGATGACGCCGTAGGCGACGGCGCGGTCCCGCCCGTGGTAGGCGCCGGCCACCAGCGCCGCCAGGGCCGGCAGGACGAGCGCGGCACCGAGGCCCTCGATGATCGACCAGCCCAGTGCCAGCACCCACAGTTCGGGGGCGATCGCGGTCAGGCCGGAGCCGATGCCGTAGATGACGAGGCCGACGGTGAACATCCGGCGGCGGCCGAACATGTCGCCGAGCTTGCCTCCGGTGAGCATGAAGGCCGCCATGACCAGGGTGTACAGGGTGATGACCCCCTGGATGGCGGTGACCTCGGTGTCGAAGTCCTCGACGAGCTGGCTGATCGACACGTTCATCACGGATGCGTCCAGCACCATGAGGAACTGGCCCGTGCCGAGGACGATCAGTGCCTTCCACCGGTTCACCGCACCTCCAGGGGGTCGGGCAGCGCCCGGTCAGCCGTTGAGGATCCGGGCCTTCTGGGCCTCGAACTCGGCCTCGGTGAGGATGCCCTGCTCCTTGAGCGTGGCGAGCTCCTTGAGCTGGTCGATCTTGCTGTCCATGCTGACCGGGGCCGCGGCCGGCTCGGGCGGGGGCGGCGGTGCCTGCTGGTAGACCACCTGCTGCGGGGGCGGGGCCTGCTGGGCCTCCTGCTCGGCCCACCGGCCGGCCTGCCGCCGGGACACGCGGTTGGACACCGCCGTGGCGGTGCCCGCGACCACGGCGGTGCGGGCGACTCCTCGGAGCAATCCGGGCATGGTTCTCTCCTTCGGTCTTCCGGTGCCGGCGGGTCGGCCGGTCACTCCTCTGATTCGAGCGCGTCCAGCGCGGCGACGAGGTCCTGCAGCGGGATGCGGCCGCTCGCCACCAGCTGGGCACCGCCGCGGCGCAGTGCGGCGGCGAACGGTGCGGCCCACAGGTTCTCGTAGACGATCAGGCCGGCCGAGTTGCCCGGCTCCAGGGCGGCGGCCGCCTCTTCGAGGTCCTCCGAGCCGAGCACGCCGGAGGCCGCGCCCTCGAAGACCGCGAGGTCGAGTTCGCCGTCGCCGGTCATGTCGGCGATCTCCAGCCCGACGACGGAGCCGTCGAGCTCCTTCTTCATGAACATCAGGTCGATGATCCGGATGATGCCCCGGTCGACCAGGTCGACGAGCAGCGGCAGGCCCTCCCCGGTCATCTTGCTGCCGGGGAACTCGATCACCACGTAGTCGATCGGGCCCATCTCGTTGAGTTCGTCGGTCACTTCGGGCTCCTCGGGTGCGGGTGCGGGTGGGGGCTCAGGGGGCCGGCGGCCCGGGCTCCGGGCGGCCGCCGTAGGCGATCAGCGCGTACAGGGCGATCACGTCGATGGCGATGACCAGGACGGACCACACCGGGTACGACGGGATGAAGGCCATCTGGGCGAAGGCGTTGAGGACGAGGACGGCCACGCCGAACCAGCGGGCGAGCTGGTTGCGGGCGAGCACGCCGGCCGCGGCGAAGCCCTGCGCGACGGCGAGGGCGAGCATCGCCCAGCCCCAGGCGCGCAGGTCGCCGAAGACGAAGCGGGCGTCGCCGACGAACACCTTGGACTGCGCGATCGCCGCGATGCCGTCGAGGCCGTTGAACAGGGCGAGGACGCCCAGCATGACGGCGGCGAACATCCGCATGGACTCGCCCTGCTGCGTCGCCCGCGGCGGCGTCGGGCGGAAGCTTCCGGCGGGATAGGGTGCGGTCGCCATCGAGACCTCCGTGTCGGGTGTCCTGGACAGTCCCCCAGATCAGGGTGCGGTCAAGCGGGCGGCTCCGCACCACCCGGCGCGGGTGACCGGCCGCCCCGGCGGTCACCCTCCGTGCGTTGCGGCCGCCCGGGGGTGTACCGATGATTGAAGCCGGGACGACGTGTGCACCCGGCGCGCGCCCTGGACTCCGGTGGTCGCCATGCCAGACAGCTCAGGAAATCGGCGGCCGGCCGCCGTCGGCACACCGGCCCCGGCGGCACCTCCTCCCCCCGCCGGTCCCCCCGGTCCCCCCGCGGGTCCCCCCACTGCTCCCGCCGTTGCTCCGAACGGCGACCCCGTGCTGGCCGCCCGCTTCGCCGCGCCGCCCGTCCCCCGGACCTTCGTCCGCCGCGAACGGCTCGCCGACCGGCTCACCGCGGGGCTGCAGCGGCCGCTCGTCCTGGTGAACGGCCCGGCGGGGGCCGGCAAGACCCTGCTGGTCGCGGACTGGGCGGCGCGGGCCGCCCTGCCCGGGCCGGTCGTCTGGCTCACCCTGGAACGCGGCGACGAGGCACCCGGGGTGTTCTGGGCGCAGTTGCTCGCCGCGCTGCGGCACGGCGGCATCCCGCTCCCCGCGGACGTGGCCGGGCCCGCCCGGGCCGCGGAGGTGGACCTCGCCCTGCCGGACCGGCTGGCCGCCGGACTGAACGGACGCGGCTCCCCTGTCGTCCTGGTGCTGGACGAGTTCGAGCACGTCACCTCCCCGGCGGTCGCCGAGGCGCTGGACGGACTGCTGCGGCACGCGGCGGGCGGGCTGCGGCTGGTCCTGATCAGCCGGGACGAGCCGCTGCTGCCGCTGCACCGCTACCGGGCCGCCGACGCGGTCGCCGAGATCCGCGGCACCGACCTCGCCTTCACCGCCGAGGAGACCGGTGTCCTGCTCACCCGGCACGGACTGGCCCTCTCCGAGGAGGGCGTGCAGGCGCTGACCCGCCGGACGGAGGGCTGGGCGGCGGGCCTGCGGCTGTGCGCACTGGCCACCGAGAACACCGACGACCCGGAGGGCTGCCTGCGCGAGTTCGAGGCCGGCAACAGCACCGTCGCGGACTTCCTGCTCGCCGAGGTGCTGCAGGCCCAACCCGCGGAGACCCAGGACCTGCTGCTGCGCACCAGCATCCTGGAGCGCACCCACACCGGGCTGGCGGACGCCCTGACCGGCCGGCGGGACGCCGCCCGGATCCTGGAGGAGCTGCGGCACGCCAATGCCTTCGTCACCCCGCTCGGGCACGCCTGGTACCGGCAGCACACGCTGTTCGCCGAGATCCTCCGGGTGCACCTGCGCGCCCGGCACCCCGGCCTGGAACAGGAGCTGCACCGGCGGGCCGCGCACTGGCTGCACGACGCCGGGCGGCTCGCCGACGCGCTGCCGCACGCCGCGGCGGCCGGGGACTGGGAGACGGCGGCCGGCTGGCTGGTCGACGACCTGGCGGTCGGTCAGCTGCTGGCCGGTCTGGACGCCGCCCGGCTGGGCGCGCTGTTCGCCCGCATGCCGGAGCGGGCCGACGGGCCGGCCGTGGCACTCGTCCGGGCCGCCCGGGCGCTCGCCCGGTGGGACGTCGACCGCGGGCTGGCCCACCTCGGCCGGGCCGACGAACTCGCCCCGCCCGGCACCGGCAGCGCCGCCGCCCGGCTGAGCGGCGCCGTGCTGCGCGTGCTGGCGGCGCGGCTGCTCGGCTCGGCGGACATGGCGGAGAACGCCGCGGAGAGCGCGGCCGAGCTGGAGCACGAGGTGCCGGAGGAACGGCTGCGGGCGCACCCGGAGCTGAAGGCCCTGCTGCTGGCCGGGCTCGGCTCCGCCCAGCTGTGGGAGGGCCGGTTCGACGCGGCGCGGGCCGGACTGACGGCGGCGGCCGAGGCCGCGGGCGACGCCGCGCAGGCGGCCGTCCGGCACGAGTCACTGGGGCGGCTGGCGCTGATCGACCTGCTGCTCGGCTCACCGGGCCGGGCGGAGGCGCACGCCGTGGAGGCGATCGCGGAGGCCGCCCGGTGCGGGCTGCCGCCCTCGGCGCACAGCGGCGTCGGCCACCTGGTGCTGGCGGAGATCGCCTTCGACCGGGACGACCTGGCCGTCGCCCGGACGGCCCTGGAGCGGGCCGAGGCCGGGTCGGGCGCCCGCCACGACCCGCTGCTGGTGGTCGGCCTGGCGGTGCTCAAGGCGAAGCTGCTGCTGAACTCCGGCGACGCCCGCGGCGCACTGCTGACACTGGCCGCCGCGGAGCGCCCGGCGCCGGCCGACAAGCCCTCGCCCTGGGCGCGCGAGCGGATCGCGCTCGGGCAGTGCGCCGCGCAGTTGGCGGCCGGTGACCCGGTGGCCGCGCTGCGGGTGCTGTCCGCCGCCGGCGAGGGGCCGGAGCCGGCCGTCGCCGCCGCGCAGGCGCACCTGGCCGCGAACGATCCGCGGGCCGCGCTGGCGGCGCTCGACGCGGTGCCCGCCCGCGCGGTGCGGCCGGCCGTCGCCGTCCGGGCGCAGCTGGTCCGGGCCCGGGCCGCGTCGGCGTTCGGGGATCCGGCGGCGGCCCACCGGCTGCTGGCGCAGGCGCTGGCCACGGCCCGCCCGGACCGGCTGCGCCGCCCGTTCCGGGAGGCCGGGCCATGGGTGCGGCGGCTGCTGCAGGAGCGCCCGGCCCTGGCCCACGCGCACGGCTGGCTGCCCCGGGACCTGGTCGCCGGACTCCCCCGTCCGGGTGACGCGCCGGCGCCCGCCCCGGTGGTGGAGCAGCTGAGCGAGCGCGAGCACGACGTGCTCGTCCGGGTGGCGCAGCTGATGTCGACCGACGAGATCGCCGCCGACCTGCACCTGTCGGTGAACACCGTGAAGACGCACCTGAAGAGCATCAACCGCAAGCTGTGCGCCACCCGCCGCGGCGAGGCGGTGCGCCGGGCCCGGCAGTTGCACCTGCTCTGAGCGGGCCGTCCCACCCCGGCCGGGTGATGACCCGACCGGCCGTACCGGGGACGGTGGAGCAGGGGGTCCGAGGCCGTGGGGTACCGAGGGAGCGTGTGCCCATGCACTACGAGATCCGGGTCGCCGGGACGATGTCGGAGACGATGCTCTCCGAGGGGTTCCCCGAGCTCGACAGCTACGTCGTCCCCAGCCAGACGGTGCTGTACGGCCAGGTGGTCGACGAGGCGCACCTGTACGGCCTGCTGGCCCGCTTCCGGGCGCTCGGCCTGCGGGTGGTGGAGTTCCGGCAGCTGCCGGACTGAGGGCGGGGTCCGGCAGCTGCCGGACCCCCCCCCCCCCCCCCGGTGCGCACGAGGGCGCCCGACCCCCGAGGCGGTCCACATACGAAGAGCGGCGTGTAGGGGAAGAGAGTATGC
>NZ_JBFBJY010000033.1:0-84555 GCF_040702125.1 Kitasatospora sp. NPDC085895
GCCGTATCGGCCTCGTACTGGACGTACTCGGGCGATGCGGCGGTGCGTCCGGTCGGGAGATCCGGCGTCGCGCGCGCGGCGGGAATCGTCAGACAAGCCCTACGCCACGCGGCCGACCACGGCGGCACGGGAACGGCGGGAACGGCGGGGACGGCGGGGACGGGGGAAGCGGGCTGCGTCACCGTGACCCCGCCGTACCCGCCCTGCCTTCCCGGACCGGGCCCGGTCGTTACCCTCCGGTGCGGCCGGCGTGCCGTCGAACGCCGCCGTCGGACCGGGCCGGGCGCAGCGGAGCGGGTGGTCACGAGGGATCGGACCACCGGGGGGACGGGGTACGCCTCCGTCTCACGGCCGGCGGCCCGACGGGGGACGGGGGTCGGGCCCGGAGGGATGCGGCCCCGTACCTGCGTGGACCGGCCGGCGGGCACGTGTGGCCCTGCTCCGGCCACGGCGGGGTGGCGGGGCAACGCGTCCCATCGCCTCGGCCAGCCTCCGCAGGAGGGTCTCGTCGGCAACGGCCTCCAGCACCGCCAGAAGCACATCCAGCATGAAGCCGTCCCCGGCGGCCACCGCCCGGCAGATCCGTTCCACCAGGTCCTGCGGCCCCGGACCGTGCCCACGGGTGGAAGTCATCCCGTTCCCCCCGGTGTGGTCCGCCGCCCCCGGCGTCCCGGACCGGCCCGGGAAGGCGGTGCCCGACGGCGGACCGTCGGTCACGGCCGACCGGTCGGGGGCGGTGGTGCGCTTCACGCCGGTCATCGGTACTCCTCCTCCGCCTCCGCCTGTCGCACACGTGGCCGTGGCACCCCTGCTTCGTCGCCGGCGCGCCTTCGGATGGCGCCACGCGGTCCTGCGCGGCGAAACGGTCCGCGCCGGACGGCATCTACCCTGAGGTATGGCTCGCATCGTGCTGACCCGCCGGTCCCCGCTCACTCCGGCGGTCTGTTGGGAGCGCCTGACCGACTGGCCCCGGCACGGTGACCGGGTGCCGTTCACGGAGGTCTCCGTCGTCCACGGCTCGGGCCGGCAGGCCGGCGACACGATCCTGGCCCGAACGGCCGTGGGACCGGTGACGTTCGACGACCCGATGGAGATCGTCGCGCTGGAGTCTCCGGGGCCCGGCCGGCCGGGGTTCTGCCGCTTGGAGAAGCGCGGACACGTGGTGCGCGGATGGGCCGAACTCGGCGTCCGGCGGACGCCCGGGGACAGCGGCACCGACGTGACCTGGGCCGAGGAACTCACGATCGCCGCACTCCCCGGCGCCCTCGAAGCGGTCGTCGCTCCGGTGGGGCGGGTGGTCTTCGGCCGTGTGCTGAACCACCTGCTCAGCCCGACGGAAGACGGCCGCAGAAGGCATCCCGCCCACCCGTAGGAGCCGAGGGGCGCGAGATCGCCCACCGCCTCGGCCCTCCGGGTGACCGACGGGCCGATCATCCGGCGGATCCGGGCGGGCCGACCCGGCGAGCCGCCCCACCGGCGTCCCCCGGCACCGCGGCCGGCGGAGGAGGTCGTCCTGCGCGACCGTGCTGGGCGTGGTGCCGCCGGACCCGCCCACGCCGGTTCCGTCGAGGGCGATGACGCACCGCCCCCGGGCCGGGGTGTCGGTCCACTCCTGCACCCGGGACGGTGTCACCGTGGTGCGCCACCTCGTCCGACACTCCGTCAGGACCCGTCGGTCCGGGCCGATCCGTGGTCCGGCCTTGTCCCGACTCGTTTGCCCGCAGACTCCGAACCGCCGGGAATACGGCCGCATGACGCCCCGCACCACATGCTCGAGCGGCTCACCGTCCAGCGCCTCTTCGACCCGCTTCCCGCGGCCCGCCGTGCCGGTGTCGATCAGGGCCGACCCGTCCCGGTCCCGTCGCAGGCGGGCCGGACCCACCGCGAAGCGGAGCGTGCGCGGCCCCGGCACCACCTCGGCCGCGTTCACGCGTCCCCCGTCCGCGTCCCGCGGCCTTGCGCCGGGCCTGCGTCCACCAGGTCCGCGTCCGCTGACGGCCCACGCCTGCGGCAGCGATGCAGGACCGCTGCGACTGTGCCCGGAATGCCACGGCACCGAGAGTGGGATGCGCCGCCTCCGGGTCGGGCACGTTACGGCCCTGGTCGGAGGATCGGGGTCGGCGTACCGGGGAGGCGCCGAGAACACCGCGTCCGGTCCGTTCGACCGCCGCACGATGGAGGTGCCGCGATGCGAGCCGCAGGACTTTGCCGGGCGCTGCGCGCCGCCCCCTCGTCGAGGCCGTCCACGGCCCTGCCGGACGACGCTGCCTTCTGCCGCGAGGTGACGGACGCGATGGCCGGCTCCCTGCGGCCCGAACGCCACGGCGAGGACGGTGCGACCGCCGTGCAGCCGTTCACGGACTCCCTGGTGACGGGCGGGAAGCGGATGCGGGCGCGACTGCTGCGACACGCCTGGCTCGCCTGCCGGCGGCGGGGACGGAGCGCGGACACCCACCCCCGGGTGGTCGAGCTGGCCGCCGCCCTCGAGCTGATCCAGGCCTGTGCGGTCGTCCACGACGACGTCATGGACGCGTCCGCGCTGCGGCGCGGCGGGCCTGCGCTGCACGCCTCCGCGAGTGCGCAGCACCGCGCGGGCGGGTGGAGCGGCAGCAGCGACCGCTACGGGATCTCCATGGCGATCCTGGCGGGCGATCTTGCGCTGGCCCGCGCGGACGACCTGGCCGCCGCCGTGGCCCGGGAGATCGGAGGGCGCGGAGGAGCGGTGCTGGAGACCTGGCGGCGCATGCGGGCCGACATGGTGGCGGGCCAGGCGCTCGAACTGCGGCTCCAGGCGGAGCAGTGCGGATCGTCCGAACTGGCTCTCACCGTGGCGTCGTTGAAGAGCGGCGGCTACAGCGTGCAGCGGCCGCTCGAACTGGGCGCCGACCTCGCGGGGGCGACGCGCGGCCGGAAGGCCGCGCTGAGCGGGTTCGGGCAGCGCGTCGGGCTGGCGTTCCAGCTGGCCGACGACCTGCGGGACCTGTTCGGCGACGCGGCGGAGCTCGGCAAGGACCCCGGCGGTGACATCGCGGAGGGGAAGCGGACCTACCTGGTCCTGCGGGCCCTGGAGACCGCGGCGGCACGCGGCATGCGGCACGAGGAGGAGCTGATCCGCTCGGCCCTGGCGTCGGGCCGCGCCGACGGCGCCGTCGTCGAGCGGGTACGGGCCGCCGTGTCGGAGACCGGCGCCGACCACGAGGTGTGCGCCCTGGTGGCACGGCTCCGCGACGAGGCGTGCGGGTTCCTGTCCGCGGAGCGCTTCGACGACTGCGCGCGCGGCCGGCTGCTGGCCGTCGCCCGGCGGCTCACGGCGGTACCGCAGGCGCTCGGCCCCCGGCCGGCGCACGCGGCCGCCGCTCCCCCGCTCTGACGCATCAGGTCCGGAAGGGACAGCGCGATGAAGACCGTCAAGACCGTCACGGGCAGGACGGACCACGTGGTGGTGGTCGGTGCGGGCCTCGCGGGCCTCTCCTGCGCCCTCCACCTGCTCGGCGCGGGCCGGCGCGTCACCGTGCTCGAACGCGGCACGCAGCCCGGCGGCCGTGCGGGCGTCCTGCGGAGCGGGGGCTACCGCATCGACACCGGGCCGACCGTCCTGACCATGCCGGACCTGCTCGACGAGGCCCTCGCCGCCGGGGGGAGCTCACTGCGCGAGCGGCTCGACCTGGTCCGGCTCGATCCCGCCTACCGGGCGGAGTTCGCCGACGGGACGGCGATCGACGTCCACAGCGACCCTGACCGGATGGAGGCCCAGATCCGGTCCGTCGCCGGCCCGGCGGAGGCGGCCGGCTACCGGCGGTTGCGGTCGTGGCTGGAGAAGGTGTACCGGGCGCAGATGCACTCGTTCATCGACGCCAACTTCGACTCGCCCCTCGGCCTGCTGGGCGCCGACCTGGCCCGGCTGGCCGCCCTCGGCGGCTTCGGCCGGCTCGGCCCGAGGATCGGGTCGTTCCTGCACGACGACCGGCTGCGGCGGATCTTCTCCTTCCAGTCGCTGTACGCCGGTGTGGCACCGGCCCGGGCGCTCGCGGCCTACGCCGTCATCGCGTACATGGACACGGTGGCCGGGGTCTGGTTCCCGCGCGGGGGGATGCACGCGGTGCCGCGTGCGCTCGCGTCCGCGGCGGCGCAGGCCGGCGCCGGGCTGCGGTACGGGCGGGCGGTGGTGTCGCTGGAGCGCGGCCCGTCCGGCCGGGTCGTCGCGGTGCGGACGGCCGACGGCGGTAGGACTCCCTGCGACGCGGTGGTGATCACCGCCGACCTGCCGGCGGCGCACCGGCTGCTGGGCCGCCGGCCGCGCAGGGCCGTTCCGCTGCGCTGGTCGCCGTCCGCGTTCCTGCTGCACCTCGGCACCGACCGGCGGTGGGACCGGTTGACCCACCACACGCTGTCCTTCGGCGCTGCCTGGGAGTCCACGTTCACCGAGCTCACGCGCAGCGGACGGGTGATGAGCGATCCGTCCCTGCTGGTGACCAATCCGACGGCCACCGACCCGGCGCTCGCACCCCCGGGCCGGCACCTGCACCACGTGCTCGCGCCCTGCCCCAACCTGCAGACGGGACCGATCGACTGGGCGCGGACGGCCCCGGCCTACCGCGACAGCCTCCTCCGGGAGCTGGAGCGCCGGGGACTGGAGGGGCTCGGGGACGCTGTCGTGTTCGAGCGGGTGGTCACGCCCGCGGACTGGCTGGCGCAGGGGCACGGCGCGGGCACGCCGTTCTCGGCGGCGCACACCCTCGCCCAGACCGGGCCGTTCCGGCCGCGCAACCTGGTGCCCGGCGAGGAGAACGTCGTCCTGGCCGGGTGCGGCACGACACCGGGCGTGGGGGTGCCCACCGTCCTGGTCTCGGGCAAGCTCGCCGCCGCCCGGATCACCGGCGGCACCCGGGCCACCGGCGCCCGTACGCTCCCAGGGGACGCCGGGCGGGGCGTCCGGAGCGGGGCGAGGCCATGAGGTCGCGCGAGCCCGTTCCGGCGGGTGTCCGTGAGCCGGCCGTGCGCGAGGCGTACCGGTACTGCCGGGCGATCAACGCACGGTACGGCCGTACCTACTTCCTGGCCACCCGCATGCTCACGCCCGACCGCCGGCCCGCCGTGCACGCCCTGTACGGGTTCGCCCGGTGGGCGGACGAGATCGTGGACGACCGGACGCGGCGGGTACCCGTGGAACAGCGGGCCGCGGCGCTGCAGCGGCTGGAGGACGACCTGCGCGCGGCGGTGGCGACGGGGTGGAGCGGGCAGCCGGTGTGCCTGGCCGTCGCGGACACGGCACGCCGCTACCGCATCCCGTACCGACACTTCGCGGACTTCCTCGCCGCCATGCGCCAGGACCTCGCCACCACCGACTACGCGAGCTTCGCCGACCTGATGGGGTACATGCACGGGTCGGCGGCGGTGATCGGCCTGGAGTGCCTGCCGGTGCTCGGCACGGTCACCGACCCCCGGACGGCCGCGCCGCACGCGGCGGGGCTGGGGGTGGCGTTCCAGGTGACCAACTTCATCCGCGACGTGGGCGAGGACCTCGACCGCGGGCGGATCTACCTGCCCGCCGACCAGCTCGCCGCCCACGGTGTCGACCGGGAGCTGCTGGTCTGGTGCCGGCGCACCGGCCGGGGCGACACCCGGGTCGTCGCGGCACTGCGGGAGCAGATCGCCCACGCCCGGGGGCTCTACCGGTGGGCGGCGCTGGGGGTGCCGATGCTGGCCGACGAGTCCCGGCCGTGCGTCCGGACGGCGCTGGTGCTGTACCGCGGGATCCTCGACGAGATCGAGCGGGCCGGTCCGACGGCGGTCCTCCACCGGCGGGTGTCGGTCCCCACCCGCCGGCGTGCCCGGGTGGCGGCCGCAGGGGTCTACGGGGCGATGGCCGCCCGCCTGGCGCACGGAGGTGGTGCCGCATGAGCGGCCGACGGCGGACGGCCCGGAGCCTTCCCTTGCGGCGGGTACGCCGACAGCGGTGGCTGGACCAGGAGCCCACGTGGAAGGAGGCCGGCGTCGCGACGATCGAGGCCGCGGCCGACCGCGCCGCCCGGCGGCCGACCGGCAACTGGTACGTCGTCGGCTCCTCGGGGGCGGTCCGTCCGGGCCGGGCCGTCCCCCGCCGGGTCGCCGGCCGGGAGCTCGTGGTGTGGCGCGCTCCCGCGGGCGACGTCCACGCGGGACCGGGTGGCTGCCCCCACCTCGGCGCCCCGCTGTGCGACGCTCCCGTCGACGGGCACGACCTGGTGTGCCGGTGGCACGGGATGCGACTCGGCCCCGCCGGCAGCCCGGCGTGGCCGACGAACCCGTGTCACGACGACGGGGTGCTGCTGTGGGTGCGGCTGGACGACCTGGGCGGCGAGGAGGCCACGAAGGCTCCCCCGGCCGGGCACCGCCCGGACCCGCGGACGGCACTGACCGCGGTGGTCTCGCTGGCGGGCAGGTGCGAGCCGCGGGACGTGGTCGCCAACCGGCTCGACCCCTGGCACGGCGCCTGGTTCCACCCGTACTCCTTCGGCGCCCTGACCGTCCTGGAGAGCCCTCCGGCGACGCTCCCCGTGACGGAGCCCGCCGACGCGGACCGCTTCCTCGTCCGGGTGGACTTCCGGCTGGGACGGCAGCTGGCCGTACCGGTCACCGCTGCCTTCACGGCCCCGGGGCCGCGCACGGTGGTCATGGAGATCGTCGAGGGCGAAGGCGTCGGGAGCGTGGTCGAGACGCACGCCACGCCCGTGTCCGGCCCCGGCGAACCGGCCCGCACGATCGTCACCGAGGCGGTCGTCGCGGCCTCCGCCCGGCGCGGCTTCGCGGTGGCGCGCGCGCTCGCACCGCTGGTGCGGCCCGCCGTCCGCAGGGGCTCGGCCCGGCTGTGGCGCGACGACCTCGCCTACGCCGAGCGGCGTCACGCACTGCGGACCCGGCAGGGGGGCACGGAAGCGTGAGGACCGTCGACATCGCCGTCATCGGCGCCGGCGCGGCCGGGCTGGCGTTCGCCCACCACCTGTGCGCGGGGCCGGGCGGACCGAGCGTGGTCCTCGTCGAACCGGACACCGGCGACCCGCGCCGGCCGGCACCCCGGACCTGGTGCTACTGGGAGGACGGGCACGGCGCCTTCGACGACCTCCTGACCGCCAGCTGGGCGTCGGTGGACGTCTGCTCCGGTGACGGAGTGCGCTCCCGGCACCCCCTAGGGCCGGCGCGGTACAAGATGCTGGGTTCGGAGGTCCTGGCCGGGGCCGTCGAGGAGCGGCTCGCCCGGACCCCGGGCAGCGGGCGCCTCGTCGGAGCCGTCTCGCACGTGCGCGCGGGGCCGGCGGGTGCCCGTCTCACCCTCGAAGGCGACAGGACGGCGCTGCGCGCAGGGTGGGTGTTCGACTCGCGTCCGCGGCCGCCCGTCCGGGCTCCCCGCACCGCGCTGGTGCAGCACTTCCGCGGCTGGACCGTGCGCACCGAGCAACCGGCCTTCGACCCCGCCGCTCCCCTGCTCATAGACTTCCGGGTGCCGCAACCGGACACGGGCCTGGCCTTCGGGTACGTCCTCCCGACCGACAGCCGTCGCGCCCTCGTCGAATACACCGTCTTCGGCCGCGAGCCGTGGCCGGAGGACGCCTACGACCTCCCCCTCACCGGCTACCTGCACGACGTCCTCGGCGTGCGCGCACACCGCGTCGAGGCGGTGGAGGCCGGGACGGTGCCGATGACCGACGCGCGGCACCTCCGCGTCGAGGGGCCCCGGCACTTCCGCATCGGCGCGGCCGGCGGCGCCGTCCGCCCCTCCACCGGCTACAGCTTCGCCGCCAGCCAGCGCCAGGCCCGCGCCGCCGCCCGCGCCGTCCTGGCCGGCCGCCCTCCGACGCCGCCGCGGCCCTACCCCCGGCGGCACCTGCTCATGGACGCCGTCCTGCTCCGCGCGCTCGACCGGGGCCGGATCGGACCGGACTTCTTCACCGGCCTCTTCCGGTCCAACGGCACCGGCGACGTGCTGCGGTTCCTGGACGGCACCTCGACCCCCGCCCAGGAGCTCGCCATCGGCCTGCGCAGTCCGCTCCGGGCGATGCTGCGCAGCTCGCTCGACACCGCCCGCCCCCGCCTCCGCGGCCCGGCCACCCCGGAGCCCCCATGACCGTCCTCCACGGCACCGACCTGGCCGCCGCCTTCGACCGGTCCGCCGCCGCCTACGACCGGCTCACCGCCCTGAGCCCCGGCTACCACCGCCAACTCGCCTCCGCGGCCGCCCTGCTGAGGCCGGCCACCGGTCGTCCGGACCGGGTCCTCGACCTCGGCTGCGGCACGGGAGCGTCGACCCGCGCCGTCCTCGCCGCGGTCCCGGAGGCCACCGTCACCGCGGCCGACGCCTCCACCGGCATGCTGCAGCGGGCACGCGCCAAACCGTGGCCGGTCGCGGTCGGCTTCGTCCACGCCCGGGCCGAGCACCTCGGCACCCCGCCCCTCCGCGGCCCCTACGACGCGGTCCTCTCCTGCTACCTGCTGCGGAACACCGCGGATCCGGACGGCGTGCTGGCCGGCATCCGCCGCGTCCTGCGCCCGGGCGGCCGCCTGGTCGTGCACGACTACACCCTGCGCGGCAGACGCGTCGACACGGTGGCCTGGAACGCGCTGTGCTACGGGATCGTCATCCCCCTCGGCGCCCTCGGGCCCGGCGGTCCGCGACTGTACCGGCACCTGCGCCGCAGCGTCATCGGCTTCGACCCGGTCGGCGTCCTGGCCGCCCGGATCGCAGCGGCGGGGTTCACCGGCGTGCGCGTCCACCCGGCCCGGGGCTGGCAGGCAGGACTCGTCCACACCCTCACCGCCGACCGTCCGGAGGACCGGCCGTGAACCGCCCTCTCCCACCGGGCGCCCGCGACCGCCGCGCCGTGCTGTGGCCCGCCCACCCGGGAGCGCCGTGCGCGGCTTCGCCGGCGCCCCGCGCAGCCGTGGTCGGCAGCGGGATCGCCGGCCTGTCCGCCGCCACCGCACTGGCCGAACGCGGCATCGGCGTCGACCTCTACGAGCGGCACCCGCACCTCGGCGGGAGGCTCGCGGGCTGGCCCACCCGGCTCGCGGACGGCACCGGCGTCACGATGAACCGCGGCTTCCACGCCTTCTTCCGCCAGTACTACAACCTCCGGGCGCTGCTCAGGCGCATCGACCCCTCCCTCGGTTTCCTGAAGGCCCTGCCCGACTATCCGCTGCGGCACCGGACGGCCGGCACCGACGGCTTCGCGGGGCTGCCCCGGACACCTCCGTGGAACGCGCTGGCCTTCGCCCTGCGCAGCCCCGCCTTCGGCCTCCGGGACATGGCGCGGATCGACGCCCGGGCGGCCCGGCAGCTGGCCGGCGTCACCGTTGCGACCGTGTACGACGCCCTCGACCACATCAGCGCCGACGACTTCCTGGCCGCCGTCAACTTCCCGCCGCGGGCTCGGCACCTGGCGTTCGACGTCTTCTCCCGGAGCTTCTTCAGCAGCCCGGACGCGCTGTCGGCGGCCGAGCTCGTCCTGATGTTCCACATCTACTTCCTCGGCTCCGCCGAAGGGCTCCTCTTCGACGTCGCCGGCGAGCCCTTCCCGGTGTCGCTGTGGCACCCCCTCGCGGCCCGCCTCGCGGGGTCGGGTGTGCGGATCCACACCGGTGCCGCCGTCGAGGGCGTCCTCCCCCGCCCCGACGGCCGCTTCGAGGTCTCCGCAGCGGGCGGCACCGTCCGCTGCGACGCCGTCGTGCTGGCCACCGACCCGGGCGCCCTGAGCGCTCTGGTCGCCGGCTCGCCCGGCCTCGGCAGCACGGCCTGGCGCTCCACCGTGACCGGCGTCCGCACGGCCCCGCCCTTCCTCGTCAGCAGGCACTGGACCGACACCGCCGCCCGCCCCGACCGGGCCGGGTTCCTCGGCACCGCGGGCTACGGGCCGCTCGACAACGTCAGCGTCGTCGAACGGTGGGAGGGCGAGGCGGCGCGCTGGGCGGCGAAGAGCGGGGGTTCCGTGATCGAGCTCCATGCCTACGCCGTCCCGCACACCGCCGACCGCACGCAGACGGAGCGGGAGCTCGTGGCCCGGTTGCGCCGGCTGTACCCGGAACTCGCGACGGCCGGGATCGTCGACAGCCGGCACGTCTGGCGGTCGGACTGTCCGCAGTTCGCGGTGGGCGGGTACCGGCAGCGCCCCGACATCGGCACCCCGTACGAACGCCTCGTGGTCGCGGGCGACGGTGTCCGCTGCCCTCTGCCGACCGCACTCATGGAACGGGCCGCGACCACCGGGTTCCTCGCCGCCAACAGGCTGCTGCGGTCCTTCGGCCTCCTCGGCCACGACCTGTGGTCCGTGCCGGTACGCGGCCGCAACCCGCTCCTCCGTGCCCTGTCGCGGGCCTGACCGGACGTCACCCGCGGCGAGGCCGCCGTGCTCCGCCGGGTCCTGGACCCTTACGAGCGCGCTCCGCCGACCGGTGCCCGCCGCACCGAACCGCCAACGACACAGAGGGGGTCTTCGCCCGCGGCACCGCCCACGCCCTCGGCTCGGACGACCAAACCGCCGTTCACGTGACCACGCCCCGATGGATGGCCCCCGGGGGTCACGGGGCGTTCGGCAGGGGGACGTCATGTGGATGCTTGCCGTGGTCGCCGGGCCCGCCGCGTCGGGGTGTGTCCCGCCGTGCCCGCCGTGTCCGTCGATCACCGGATACTGCCGGTGCGCCTCGCCTGCGCCTCGGGCCTGCGGGTCGTGTTCGGTGCTGGTCAGCGTGTGGCGCGGGCGGGTGCGAGCTGGTCGAAGCAGTAGTAGACGGCGAGGAGCGCATGGGTGGCGAGCATCGCGACCGGGCTGACGTAGGCCAGGCCGACGGTGGCGAGGTAGCCGAGCCCGCCGATGCCGAAGCGACGCAGCGCGGCGCGCAGTGCCTCCGGCGGGATGGGCCGGTGCAGCAGCCGGGCGTCCCGGGTGAAGGCGAGGAAGAGCAGTGAGAAGGCGATGCCCATCGCGACCATGGTGCCGGCGTAGATCGCGGCGGCGGTGTGGGCGTCGCTGTCGTCCGCGGTGAGGTACGTGGCGAGCAGCCGTGTGGGGAAGGGGATGACCGAGACGGTGAGCAGCAGGAAGAGGTTGGCGAACAGGGTGCGCCGGTCGACGCGGCGCGCGAGCGCGCACATGGCGTGGTGGTTGATCCAGATGATGCCGATGACGAGGAAGCTGACCAGGTAGGCGAAGTAGGAGGGCCACTGGTGGGCGAGGGCCGCGGTCAGGGACTCGCCGTGGAGGCTGTCGGGTTCGGGCACGTTCAGGTCGAGGACCAGGAGGGTGATGGCGATGGCGAAGACGCCGTCGCTGAACGCTTCGAGGCGGTTGGTGCTGAAGTCCGCTGCCTGCGCCGGTGCGTCGGTCGCGGGCAGGTCGTCGCCGGTCATGGGTTCTCCGAAGCGGACTGGTCCGGGTCGATGGTGATGTCGAGGGGCTGCTCCGCGCGCAGGATTCGCAGGATCACGGGGCCGCTGGTGGTGGGGTTCAGGTCTTCGCAGGTGCGGATTTCGACGGTGTCGCGGTGGGTGAGGAGGTCTCCGGGGCGGATGCCGGCGTGTGCGGCCGGGCCGTCGGGGGTGATTGCGGTGACGAGCAGGCCCGGGTGGTCGCTCAGGCCGACGGCGGTGCGGCGTCGGCGGGCGATGCGGGCGGGTTCGAGGGTCATGCCCCACAGCCGGGTGGCGTGGGGCCCGGTGTGTTCGAAGGAGGTGAGGAGTTTGCGGAGCAGTGCGGCGAGTCGGGTCTGCTCGTCGGGGGTGAGGGCGGAAAGGAGGAGTTCTTCGCCGGCGAGGTGCAGGGGTGCGATCCGGTCGAACAGCTCCAGGCCTTTGCCGGTGAGGCGGACGGTGTGGCTGCGCTTGTCGTCGGGGTCGGGTTCGCGGATGACGATGCCGCGCTGTTCGAGGCGGGTGAGGCGCACGCTCACGGTGCCGGAGGTCAGGCCCAGTGCGGCCATGAGCCGTGCTTGGCCGAGTTGGTAGGGGGCGCCGGCGCGGCGCAGGTTGACCAGGGCCTGGAAGTCGGCGGGGGTGAGGTCGAAGCCTGCGAAGACCTCGGCCAGGGCGGTGTCCAGGTGGGTTCGCACGCGGGCCAGGCGTGTGATCACTCCCACCGGGGCCACCGGCAGGTCGGGGCGTTCCCGCCGCCACTGCTCGAGAACGGCGTCGACGCTGTCGTGGATGCCCTTGTCCGTGTCCGCCACCCGTTCAGGATAGAGGAATACTTCCATTGGCAGGATTGCTTGGACTCAAGCAGTATTGCTCGGGGGCCCGTTCCGTTCGGAGGTTCTCGCCATGTCCGACACCACGGCCGGCGTCGCCGCGATCTCGTCCGACCACCACGTGCGGGTCGACTCCCGCACCGACCTGCCGCGGGAGGTCCTGATCGTCGTCGCCAACCCGACCGTCAGCAGCAACAACAACTGGCCCGTGGGCTTCTGGGGCGCCGAGCTCACCCATCCCCACTACGAGCTGACCGAGGCCGGCTTCCGGGTCACCGTCGCCTCCCCGGACGGCGGGAGGGTCGAGATGGACGCCCTCTCGGACCCCCGCGACCCCTCGAAGTGGGCCGCCGAGGACCTGATCACGATGGGCTTCGTCCACACCCCCGAGCTCGCCGCCCTCCTGGCGGACACGCCCGCCCTGGACACCCTCGACCCGGGCCGCTACGAGGCTCTGCTGATCGCGGGCGGCCAGTCGCCGATGTTCACCTTCCGCGACAACAAGACGCTGCACCGGGCCATCCGCACCTTCTGGGACGCCGAGAAGATCGTCGCGGCCTACTGCCACGGCGTCGCGGCCCTCGTCGACTGCACGCTGGCCGACGGCACCCCGCTCGTCGCCGGACGCACCGTCACCGGCTTCTCCAACACCGAGGAGGACTACGGCGACCGTGCGGCAGGCGTCCGGATCATGCCGTGGCGCGCCGAGGACGCCCTGCGCGAGCGCGGCGCCAACTACATCAGCGCCGGCCTGTTCAAGCCCTTCGCCGTCCGCGACGGCCGTCTCGTCACCGGCCAGCAGCAGTACTCCAGCCGCAAGGTCGCCCAGGCGGTCATCGCCGCCATCGGCGCCTGATCCCTCGCCCCGAAGGAGACCAGCCGTGAACGTCGACGGCGTCGCCGACCTCCGTTCCGGGACGGCGGTCTGCTGAGCACCCGTGAACGTGCGGCCGTCAGGTCAGACCGAGCCGGCGGGCGGTCTCCTCACCGCCCTGCATGTGGCCGTGCGCCTTGTCCCCGAGCTCGGCGACGATTCCGGCGACCACGGTCTCCACCACGGCGAGCGTGGGCACCAGGCTGTCGTAGGGCGAGGGGGCCCCGACCTGGCTGGAGAGCACCACCTCCGCCTGGGTGCTCACGGGCGAGAGCCAGGTGTCCGTGAACAGCACGACCCGCCCGCCCGCCTCGCGGACCAGCTCGGCGATGGTGACCTTGTCCTCCTCGTAGCGGCGGTAGTCGAACACGACGAGGACGTCCCGCCGGCCCAGGGAGGACAGCTGAGCCGTCCGCTCCACGGGCCGGTCGGGCAGGATCCTTACCTCGTCGCGCATCTGCATCAGGTGCAGGCCGAGGTACTGGGCGAACAGATGGCTGAAGCGGCCACCGACCAGCGTGATGCGGCGCTTGGGGTCGGCGAGGAGTTGCACGGCCCGCTCCAGGTCGTGCGGGGTGACTTCGGCCAGGGTGCGGTCGACAGCCGAGGTGAACACCTCCCTGCCGTGGGCGAGCAGGCCTGCCGGTCCCGTCCGGTCCACCGAGTCGTCCTCGGTGGGGGCGCCGTAGCCACCCGCCGTGTAGAGGGTGAGCGGGGAGGCGTTCCGCTCGTCGAGCTCCGCGCGCAGCGCCGCCTGGAAGTCCGGGAAGCCCCGGTAGCCGAGTCGGTTGACGAAGCGGATGACCGTGGGGGCGCTGACGTCGGCGCGTTCGGCGAGGGTGGCGATGGTCTCGAATCCGGACGCGGGCCAGCCTGCGAGCAGGACCCGGCCGACCTTCCGCTCGGCGGGGCTGCATTCGCCGAGTCGCTGCCGAATGTCCTCGGCGAGGGTGACGGGGGCCATGGGGGTCCTTTCCCGGTCTGCGGCTCGGAGAGGCCGGCGGTGGCCGGCCGCCCCGTGCGGCCTGGGCGGCGGGAGCTTGATCGTGATCCCCGCAGCCTAGCGAAGTGCCGGGCTGCGGGGAGGTGCTCGGGTGGTTCGGGCGGTCAGTCGGTGGCGGGGGCGATGCGCACGTCGAGGTCGCTGAAGGAGGCGGCCGTGGTGCCGTCGGCACTCCAGGCGCGGCTGTCGCCCCGCTTGCGGAAGGTGATCTCGAAGGCCGGTCCGGTCTCGAAGGTGGTGGCGGTCGCTGTGCGCCGGTCGGCGGCGGTGAGGGCCCGGGCGGTGCCGGAGAAGGAGTAGGGGGTGCCGTCCGGGTCGTCGACGGAGTGGAAGACGTCGTGGTTGGCCGGCACGGTGTTCTGCGGGCTCGGCGTGAGCGGCTTCTTGCCGTCGGCCGGCTCGGTGTGCCAGGTCCGGGCGTCGTACCGGTCGCCGTCGGTGAGGTAGCTGTAGCGGACGCCTTCGATGGTCCACCGACCACCGGTGGTGCCGGTGCGGGCGCGGCGCAGGTCGAACACGGAGACGCCGTGGGTGCCCAGGACGCGCAGGGACTCGTCGGCGGATCCGGCGTGCTCGACCTCGAGGGCGGTGTTCTCGTCGAGGGCGAACACCCGGGTGTGTCCGGTGTCGGCCGCGAGCCGGATCGCACGGCCTTCGCGGCCGTAGGTGCCGGTGTGGGTGTCGATGAGGCCGGAGCCGAAGAAGCCGAAGCCGCCCTCGGGGATGTAGCCGAGACGGCCGGGGTCCTCGAAGTAGCCGGGTGTGCTGCCGTCGCGCAGGGCCGGATAGCTGTCGCCGCCGCTGACCATGTCGGGGCCGGAGGCGATCTGCGCGCCGGCGCTGGAGCCCGCGACCACGGCGCCGGCCCGCAGTTTGGCGCGGATCGCGGCGAGGACCTTGGAGTCGGTGTGGGCGTCACCGTGCAGCAGGCCGGTGATGTAGCGGTACTGGTCGCCTCCGCCGAAGAAGAAGCCGGTCATGGCGTTCACCCGGGCGACCACGGCGTCGGAGTCGGCGGCGTCGACGTGTTCGATGTCGATCGGGATCCACTGGGCGTCGGCCGCTCCGTGGCGCCTGAACAGGTCGGCGTAGTACCTGCCGTTGCACACGGAGTTCGAGCAGCGGTCGGGGTCTGCCGCGTCGGGGTCCTGGCTCTCGGGAACGGAGGCGGCGGTGAGCACGCCGATGCGGGCCCGGCCGGCACCGCCCGCCTTGGTGATGATCTCGTGGTAGATCTCGGTGTTGTCGTCCTTGAGACCTCCGCCCACCAGGATCAGGGTGCCGCCGCCCCGGTGGTCCGGGCGGGCCGGGGTCTGCGGGGCGGCGGAGGCGGTGGGTGCGGCTGCTGCGACGACGGCCAGGGCGGCGGCCGCGGCGATCGCCGCGCGCGGGGGCAGGTGGTGTCGGTTCATCCGGGTTCTCCCGTGGGGGTCGAGGGGGTGGGAACCGTGCGGTTCCGGGTGCGCGCGGCCCGCCGGCTGCGCGCACCCGGTGCCGGCGGCCCGGCCGGCCGGCGGGTGCCGCTGCGTCCGGCCGGGCCTGTCCTTGGGGGCGTGCTCAGGTGCGGCGCAGGCGTTCGATCAGGGATGCCAGCAGGGCGATCCGGCCGGGCACGCCGGCCACGTCGAGCCACTCCTGGGGGGTGTGGTCGGCGCCGCCGACGGGGCCGAGGCCGTCGAGGGTGGGGATGCCGAGGCCGGAGGTGAGGTTGGCGTCGCCGACCCCTCCGGTGGAGGCACCGTCGATGTCCAGGCCGAGTTCGGCGGCGGCCTCCCGGGCGAGGGCCAGGACGGCCTGCGCGGCGGGGGTGTTCTCCATCGGCGGGCACAGGTCGACCTGGTGCACCCGGGCGGTGGTGCCGTCGACGACGGTGCGGGCGGAGGCCTCGCGGATTCCGGCGATCGCGGTGTGCAGCCCGGCGGTGGTCGTGGCGCGGACCTCGATGTGCAGTTCGGCCTCGGGGCAGACGATGTTGGTCCGGGTACCGGCCCGGACCACGCCGACGTTGAGGGTGACACCGGGCCATCGGCCGTTGAGCGCCTGGAGGGCGACGACGAGGTGGGCGGCGGCGAGGGCGGCGTTGGCACCGCGCTCGGGTTCGATGCCCGCGTGCGCCGCGCGGCCGGTGACCGTCACCAGGAGGTCGGCCACGCCCTTGCGTTCGACGACCAGGTCGCCGTTCTCCCGGGCGCACTCGAGCGCGAGGGCGTAGTCGGCTCCGGCCGCGACGCGTTCGGTGATCGGGCGGCTGGCGGGCGAGCCGATCTCCTCGTCCGGGGTGGCGAGGACGATCAGCTCGGCGAACGCGGTCCGCCCCTGCCGGACCAGGAGGTCGGCGGCGGTGATGCCGGCGAGCAGTCCTCCCTTGTCGTCGCTGACGCCGGGGCCGTGGGCCAGGTGGCCGTCGGTGCGGAAGGGTCGGGCCGCGGCCGTGCCGTCCTCGAAGACGGTGTCCATGTGGCCGACGAGTACGATCCGGGCCCCGCCGTCGGCGGCCGGCAGCGTGCCGGCGAGACGGCCGATCAGGACGTCGCCGCACGGTCGGCCGTCGGGCAGACGGGTGGGGATGCGCTCGGTGGTGAAGCCGATGCGGTCCAGCCGATGCTCGACCCAGTCCGCGACCCGGTTCACGCCCGCGGCGCTGTAGGAGCCGGAGTCGAGGGCGACGAGGTCGGCGAGGTCGGCGAGGTAGTCCGGCAGGGCCGCCTCGGCGGCGGCCCGCAGGACGGCGGGGCCGGCCGGTCGGCGGTCCGTGGTGGGCGCCTGCTCGGCGGGGGCGCTCACAGGACCTTGGACAGGAACGCCTTGGTGCGTTCCTGCTCCGGGTCCACCAGGACGGTCCGGGGGTCGCCGGCCTCGACCACGACGCCGTCGTCCATGAACACGGCGGTGTCGCCGACCTCACGGGCGAAGCCGATCTCGTGCGTGACCACGACCATCGTCATGCCGTCGGCGGCGAGGTCCCGCATGACGTCCAGGACGTCGCCGACGAGCTCCGGGTCGAGCGCGGAGGTCGGCTCGTCGAACAGCATCAGTTTCGGCTTCATCGCGAGCGCGCGGGCGATCGCGACGCGCTGCTGCTGGCCGCCGGACAGCTGGGAGGGGTAGTGGCCGGCGCGGTCGCCGAGGCCGACCCGGTCCAGCAGGCGCTGCGCCTCGGCGCGGGCGTCGGCCTTGTTGACGCCGTTCACCCTGACGGGCGCCTCGATGACGTTCTCCAGGGCGGTCATGTGCGGGAAGAGGTTGAAGCGCTGGAAGACCATGCCGATCTCGCGGCGGCGTTCGGCGACCTCGGACTCGCGGAGTTCGTGGAGGCGGGTGCCGGCCTGGCGGTAGCCGACCAGGTCGCCGTCGACGGTGAGGCGGCCGCCGTCGACCTTCTCCAGGTGGTTGATGCAGCGCAGGAACGTGGACTTGCCGGAGCCGGAGGGCCCGAGCAGGCAGCACACCTGGCCGCGTTCGACGGTGAGGTCGATGCCCTTGAGGACGTCGAGCTTCCCGTAGTGCTTGCGCACGCCCTCGGCGTGCACCATGGGCTGGGCCATCGGTTCAGCCCTTCCGTTCGCGGTTGGTGGTGAGGAGGTCGGTGACGCCGACGAACATCCGGCGCAGCGGTGAGACCTGGGCCATGCGGGTGGTGCCGCGGCCGTAGCGGCGCTCCAGCCAGGCCTGGGGGACGGACAGGACGGTGGTCAGCGCGAGGTACCAGAGGGCGGCGACGACGAGCATCGGGATGACCTGGTAGTTCTGGGCGTAGACGTCCTGGATGTTCGACATCAGGTCGTGGGCGGCGATCACCGAGACGTAGGCGGTGGTCTTGAGCATGTTGATGGTCTCGTTGCCCATCGGGGGGATGATGACCCGCATGGCCTGCGGCAGGACGATGCGGCGCATCGTCAGGGCGGGCTTCATGCCGAGGGAGTGGGCGGCCTCGGTCTGGCCCGGGTCGACGGACTGGATGCCGGCGCGGACGATCTCGGAGGCGTAGGCGGCCTCGTTGAGGCCGAGGGCGAGCAGGGCGGCGATCGACGGGGTGAGCAGGCTGTTGGTGTCGAACTGCACGAAGGTGACCGTGGTGAACGGGATGCCGATCATCACGTGCTTGTACAGGGCGGCGGCGTACGCCCAGAAGATGATCTGCACCAGCAGCGGGGTGCCGCGGAAGAGCCAGACGAACAGTGAGGAGAGGGCGTACAGCACGGGGCTGGCGGACAGTCGCATGACGGCGACGAGGGTGCCGAGGGCCAGGCCGATCGCCATGGCTGCGGCGGTGAGCCACAGGGTGGTGACGAGGCCGTCGAAGATGAGGTCGGCGAAGAGGTAGTGGCCGACGACGTCCCAGTGCAGGTTGGGGTTCTTGGCGAGGGAGCCGACGAGTCCGACGAGGGAGAGCAGGGCGAGGGCGGTGGCGGTCCAGCGGCCCCAGTGGCGTACGGGGACGGCGGTGAGTTCGTCGGCGCGCACGGCGGCTTCCTCGGTCCGGGTCGCGGGTGCGGAGGCGGGAGAGGCGGTCATGTCAGTCCACCGCGCCGTTCTTGGTGGCCTGCTTGACGGCGATGGACGCGGCGCCGTACTTGGCGTGGATCGTGGCGAGGGAGCCCTCGTCGATCAGCTGCTGGAGTGCCTTCTGGACGGCGTCGGTGAGCTGCGGCAGGTTCTTGGCGATCGCGATGCCGTTGGGTGAGGCGTTGTAGCCGCCGAGTGCGGCGGGGTCGTCGACGACCTCGAACGCGGCGCCGTCGTCGGCGGTCTTCGCGGTCCATCCGGCGGCGGGCTTGGTGAGGACGTCGGCGACGACCTTGCCGGAGCGCAGGGCGAGCTGGGCGTCGGAGTCCTTGGGGAAGGCCTGGAGGTGGATGGCGTTCCTGCCGAGCTCGCGACACCTCTCCTGGTGCTTCTCGAGGAGCTTCTGCTGGTTGGTGCCGGTCTGGACGGCGACGGAGCGGCCGCACAGGTCGTCGAGGGTGACGATCTTCTGCGGGTTGCCCTTGGCGACCATGACGCCGGTGCCGGAGGCGGAGTAGTCGACGAAGTCGACGACCTGCTCGCGCTCCTTGTTGTCGGTGATGGCGGAGATCGCGGCGTCGTACCTGCCGGCCTGGATGGCGGGGACGATGCCGTCGAACTTCTGGGCCTGGAACTCGAACATGACGCCGAGCTTCGCGGCGAGGGCCCGGCCGAGGTCGAGGTCGAGGCCGGTCATCTCCTTGCTGCCCTCGGAGACGTACATCTCGAACGGGGGGTACGGGATGTCGGTGGCGACGCGGACCCTGCCGGACTTCTTGACCGCTTCCGGCAGCGAGGCGTGCAGGGCGGCGTCGGGGGCGATCGTGACGCCCGCGATCGTGACCGGGGCGGCCGCGGGGGGAGCCGGCTCGCCGCCTCCACCGGTGCAGGCGGACAGGGCGAGGGATCCGCACAGGGTGACGGCCGCCAGCAGGGCCGGTCTGCGGAAGACGAGGGAGTTCACGTCGCTACCTTTCGGGAACCTTGGCGGCGCCCGTGGGGCCGCGCCGCGAGCCATGACGTTACATCCAACGTCGGATGATGAACAGATGTAACACAAGATACAAATGCATAACGGCCCGACCCTCGGGTCGCCGCTGCATCGTTTCCGCACCGCAAGGCCAAGATTTTCCCCGGACTTCCGTTACATCTACCGTCGACCACGCAGGATCTGTATCTTCCGTTCCCGAGCGCCGTTCGGCGCGCCGCCGCTCCCCCGTCGGCGGCCCTCCCCTGCCCCGGGCCGTACGCCCGGGGCAGGCCCCCACATCGCCGGCCCCGCCCCACGACTCCGGGGCCGGCCTCCCCGAGGAGCACGCATGTCCGTGTCCGCACGTCCCGCCGTCCGCACCGCCTCCCTGGCGGGCGCCGCCGCGCTCGCCCTGGCGCTGCTCGCCCCCGCCCAGGCCGCGCACGCCGCCCCGGTCACCGGCAGCCTGGTGCTCGCCGGCGGCGCGGTCGCCCCCACCAACTCCGCGGTCTACGGAACGTTCCTCACCAAGGCCGGCGGGAGCGGCGCACGGATCGGCGTCATCACCGCCGCCTCCGACGTCCCCGCCAACGACCCCAACGCGGGCGACCCCGCCACCTGCAGCAACTCGGTCTGCAACGGCACCTACTACGTCGACCTGCTGAAGAACACCTACGGCGCCGCGGACGCCCAGTGGATCCCCCTCGACCTGGACCACATCGCCAACAACTCCAGCCAGAGCGTCATCAACCAGATCAACTCGATGACCGGCTTCTTCTTCGGCGGAGGCGACCAGAGCCGCCTGGTCACCACCCTGCTCAAGAGCGACAACAGCGACTCCCCCGCCCTGGCGGCCATCCGCGCCAGGTTCACCGCCGGCGCCGCCGTCATGGGCACCAGCGCCGGCACCACCATCGCCAACGGCCGCGACATGGTCACCGGAGGCGAGAGCTGGGACGCGCTGCGCTACGGCTCCTACACCACCATCAGCAGCAGCCACCCCGACGACCTCACCTACCGGCCCGCGGGCGGCTTCAACTTCTTCACCTCCGGCCTGCTCGACACCCACTTCGCCGCCCGCGGACGCCAGGGACGCCTCACCCGTCTGGCGGCCGACACCGCCCACACCCGTGCCTTCGGCATCGACGAGGACACCGCGCTCGTCGTGACCAACCCCGGCTCCGCCGACGAGACCGACGCCGTCGTCGGCACCAACGGCGTCTCCGTCTTCGACCTCCGCACCGCCGCCGTCGGCACCCACAGCGGCTACTGGTCGATCGACAACGTCAAGTGGAGCTACCTGACCAGCGGCGACACCTACACCCCCGCCACGTGGACGGCGTCCTCCACCAAGCCGGGCCACGCACCGGGCACCGGCAGCGTCGGCAGTCGCTGGAGCGACGTCTTCTCCTCGCCCGACTCCTCCACCGACCACCCCTACCAGATGGTCAACATGGCCAAGGAGCTCGTCAACGCCGGCCGCAGCACCTACCAGTACGGCATCAGCTACGAGAGCGGCCCCACCTTCGAGGCCGACCTCACCAAGGGCACGGGCTACCAGGCGTGGAAGAGCGGCACCGCCGTGTCCTTCACCAACCTCAACACCCACCTGTACGTCTACTGAGCTTCCGCGGTCCGACCGCGGAACCGGGCCGGTGCGCCGTGCGGCGCGCCGGCCCGGCCCGTTCGGCGCCCCGGCGTCCGGCGTGCCGTCAGCCCGGCTGGAGCCCGGTCAGGCGGCGCGGATCGAGGATGCCGTCGAGTTGCTCGGAAGGCAGCACGCGCGCCTCTGCCGCCAGATCGCGCACCGTGCGGCGCTCCACGACGCAGCGGCGGGCGAGTTCGGTGGACCTGCGGTAGCCGATCACCGGGTTCAGCGCGGTGGCGAGGACCGCGGAGCCGCTGGCGTGGGCGTAGGTGCGCTCCGCATCGGCCTCGATGCCGGCCACGCAGCGCTCGGCCAGCAGCCTGCAGGCGGCGGTCGTGCGTCGCAGGGCGGTGAGGAGGGCGTGGGCGATCAGCGGCTCGAAGGCGTTGAGCTGCAGCTGGCCGGCTTGGGCGGCCATGGCGACGGTCGCGTCGGCGCCGATGGCGTCGAAGCAGACCTGGGTGACGGCTTCGGGGATCACCGGGTTGACCTTCCCGGGCATGATGCTGGACCCCGCCTGGAGTTCGGGCAGCCGTATCTCGGCGAAGCCCGCCTGCGGACCGGAGGCGAGCAGGCGCAGGTCGTTGCAGACCTTGACCAGGCGGAGCGCGAACCGCCTGAGGGCGCCGGAGAGTTCGATGAACGCTCCGACGCCCTGGGTGGCCTCGACGAGGTCGCGGGCCGTCCGTACCGGTATGCCGGTGACGCGGGCGAGGTGGCCGGTGCACGCCTCGGCGAAGCCGGGATGGGCGTTGAGACCCGTGCCGATGGCGGTGCCGCCCATGTTGATCTCGCACAGGGCGCGGGCGGCGTGCTCGATCGCCGCCGTGTCGTCGCGCACCCCGAGGGAGAAGGCCGCGAACTCCTGACCCAGTGTCATGGGGACGGCGTCCTGCAGCTGGGTGCGCCCGAGTTTGACGACGTCGGCGAACGCGTGGGCGCGGTCGGCGAGGGTGTCCGCCAGGACGCCCTGGGCGAGGTTCAGTCCGCGGGCGGCCGCGTACAGCGCGGTCTTCACGGCGGTGGGGTAGGCGTCGTTGGTGCTCTGCCCGAGATTGACGTGGCCGTTGGGGCTGAGGCGGGCGTAGTCGCCGCGCGCCGCCCCGAGGAGGTCCAGCGCGCGGTTGGCGACGACCTCGTTGGCGTTCATGTTGGTCGAGGTGCCGGCGCCGCCCTGGAGGACGTCGACGAGGAAGTGGTCGTGGAGGGCGCCTTCCCGGATCTCCTCGCAGGCGCGGGCGATGGCCCCGGCCCGTTCCGGGTCGAGGACGCCCAGATCGCGGTTGGCGAGGGCGGCGGCCTGCTTGACGGAGGCGAGCGCGCACACGAGTTCGGGGTGGGCGGAGAGCGGGATGCCGCTGAGGGGGAAGTTCTCGACGGCTCGCAGGGTGTGGATGCCGATGTAGGCGTCGGCCGGGAGGTCGCGGTCGCCGATCAGGTCGTGCTCGGTTCGCAGGGATCCGCGGCCTTCGAAGGAGGGTGGTGAGGAGGCGGGGCCGCTGGTGCTGGTCATGAAGGGGAGTCCAGGTGGGGTCGGGAGTCGAAGGGATGTATCGCACGTTACAATATTGGATGTACTGAGTCCATATGTAACGCACGGGGCGGCGAAGTCACCGCCCACGCCAGGTCGAGCGCCACTCCCACTCGCAGGAATGCACCGTTGCCGGAACGTAACGTTCGATACATTCACGCACTTCATCGCATGGATGTAACTTTTGCTTCGCGCCGATGACGGCGCGCCCCCCTTCCTCCTTCGACAGAGGGCGCCCCATGACCTCCTTCCGCTCCCCCCTGCTCCGCCACGCGGCCGTCACCCTCGCGCTGGCCTCCTCCGCGCTGTCGCTCAGCGCCTGTTCCAGCTCCTCCGGTTCCAGCTCCTCCGGCAGGTCCTCGGACGCGGCTCCGGCCGCCGCCGCACCGTCCGCCCCGGTGACGGTCAAGGGCGTGCCGATCTCGGCGGACGGGAAGCTCACCGCCACGCTCCCCGAGGCGATCCGCAAGGCCGGCAAGGTGCGGGTCGCCACCGACGTGCCGTACCCGCCGTTCGAGATGTACGTCTCCGAGGGCAGCAAGGAGATCACGGGCATCGACCACGACCTCGGCCAGGCCATCGGCGCCCGGCTGGGCGTGAAGTTCGAGTTCACCGGCCAGAAGTTCGACGGCCTGCTGCCGGCCGTCCAGGCCGGCAAGTTCGACGCCGTGATGTCGGCGATGACGGACAAGAAGGAGCGTCAGCAGGCGGTCGACTTCGTCGACTACGTCAACGCGGGTCCCGGGTGGCTGGTGCGCAAGGGCAACCCGGACGGCATCAAGGTCGTCACGGACGTCTGCGGCAAGAGCGTGTCGGTCCAGACCGGCACCAACCACCAGAAGATCCTCGAGCAGCGGCAGGAGCTGTGCAAGCAGCAGGGCAAGCCGGCCATCACGGTCCTGGCGTTCCCGAAGGACTCCGAGGCCCAGCTCGCCCTGCGCTCGGGCAAGGTCTCCGCCGACTTCCTCGACGAGGTCACCGCGGCCTTCGTCGCCGACACGGCCGACAACGGCACCGCCTTCGACACCGTCACGGGCAAGGAGGCGGTCGGGCCGACCAGCGCGTCGCCCATCGGCATCGGCATCTCGAAGTCGGTTCCCGGCCTCAAGGAGGCCGTCCGGGCGGCACTCCAGTCCCTGATGGACGACGGCTCCTACAAGAAGATCCTCGAGGCCTACCACGTGCCGAACATCGCCATCCCGCAGGCGACGATCAACGGCGCCCTCGACTGATCGGTGCAGCGGATTCTGCCGAGGGGGCGCACGGCCCGCCTGTGGCCGGCAGCCGGTCGCGACCACGGCCGGGGCCCGGGTCCAGGACCACGGCCCCCCCCCCCGCCCCAAGCCCCGCCACCCCGCGGGGGGCCCGGCCGAGGACACCCCCCGGGGCGGGGGCGCGTTTCCCCCCCCTCGCGCCGCCCCCCGGCCGTATCGCGCGCACGGACGGGGCGTGCCGGTGCAGGCACGCCCGGAGGTTGTTCGGTCGAGGTGGTGCTCGGTCCTCGACGGGGCACCGGTGGTGGCCTCGGGGCGGCCGGGCCACCAGAAGCGACGGCCGGTCGGCAGGACGAGTGCGGGAGAGCCGATCGGCCCGGTCGAGCTCTCGCGGCGCCTCGGCATCACCGGCGCCGCCGGGACCCGGTCGGTCAACCGGCTCGTCGCGGAAGGCCACATGACCCGCGGTCCCCACCCGCGGGACGGCCGCCGCCAGGTCCTGGACGTCACCGACAGCGGCTTCACGCACGTGATGGACGAACCGGCCCCTCTGCCGGGTCTGCTCCACCAGGCTTCCGCAGGTCTGGACGAGACCGAACGCGCCGCGGCGAAGCGGTGTCTGCTCAGCGCGTGCGACGCCTACCGGGCCTCCCTGTCAAGCGAAGTGAGGCGGTGACGCCCCGATCGCGTCCGGCCGCCCCGGCCGATCGTTCCTCACGACGCCGACCCTGGCCTTGCCTCAGCGGCGCAGCGTGGGTGCGCCGTGGACGGGGTGGGGCATGAGGACGGACGCTCCGGAGATCATGCCTTCGAGGAGGGCGGCGACCCAGGCCGGAAGGTCCGCGCCCGGTGGTGTCGGCGGTGGGGTCCCGGCCACCGCGCGGTCGACGAGGCCGGTGTCCATGTGCGGCAGGCGCGCGTCCAACACCGAGATCCGGTTTCGTCCCTGCTCGGTCCGCACCGCATCGAGCCACGCCGACAGGGCGGCCTTGGAGGCCTGGTAGGCGGCCATGCCCTTCACGGGCCGGTCGACGATCGCTGCGGTGATCGCTCCGACGGCACCGCCCGAGCCGATGACGGCGAGCGCTCCGCGCAGCACCGCCATCGGTGCCAGTGCGTTCACGGCCATCAGGTGCTCCTCGATGACTGCCGACGTCCGCTCCGCGGGGCCGAAGGCGACGGTCCCGGAGGTCACCAGCACGGCGTCGAGTCCCCCGAGTCGATCGGCCGCCCGGGCAGCGAGGCGGGTACAGCCGTCCGAGTCGTAGGCGTCGAATCGAAGCATCGCCGGGCTTCCCAGGCGACCGGCGACCTGCTCCAGTCGGTGCGGGTCGCGGCCGGCCGGGACGACACGGGCGCCTCGCTCTGCGGCCAGTACGGCCACTGCACTCCCGAGTGCGCCGGTTGCCCCTGCGACGAGGATTCTCAAGTCGGCGTCTTCCATCGCCGGTTCTTCTCCACAGGTCGGGCTCCGGGTGCTTCGGACCGCTGCCGGTCCGGTGCGGGACCGGACGGGTGCTTGCGCAGCTTGCGGGCTTCGAGAAGGTGTCCGCGCCGTGGTGCGTCGCGCGGGTGGCACGTGTCAGGGGCGGTTGAGTCGGCCCAGTCTGCGGAAGACGGCGGCGAGCACCGCGGTCGCGGCGGCGGCGGGGACGGCGGCTGTGTGCGTGCCTGCGGCGGCCCAGAGTGCGCAAGCGGCGGCGGCGAGGGTTGACAGGCCGACCATGAGGACCAACACCTTGGGGTGCCAGGCGAGCCGACGCGCCGTGTTCCACGTGCCGAGCACCCTGTCGAGCCCGGGGTCGGCGAGTCGCAGCTGTTGTTCGATCTCGTGGAGCGCCCGCAGTTCGCCGGCGGTCAGTGGCGCGGTCACGGTGAGCACCCCCGTTCGTGGTCGTGGGTCCAGCGTCTCCGCCCGGGGGTCTCAACGGCAGTCGCAGCGTTTGCGCATCTCGGTAGGCGGGTGCTGTCCTGCGGTAGGGCTTCGGCCGGGCCGCCGGTGGCGGGGCATTCGTGCAGGTCGTCGGCGGCTTCGGAGCCCTGCAGCGCCCCACACGCACACGCGTGGCGGAGCGGGCCCGGGGGCGGCGTCACGTCATGAGGTGCATCAGTCGTGCTGCGGCCCAGCGCGGGCCGCGCAGGTGGAGTTCCTCGCGCACCGCTCTGCTCGCTGCTCCGTCGTCGGCCAGGAGCCGGGCGACAGCGGCGCCGGCGGCGGCCGGCGCGAGGGTGTTCGGGTCGAGGCACAGGCCGAGGGCAGCTCGTTCGAGGTCGTGGGCGATGGCGAACTGGTCGCTGGAAAAGGGCAGGGCGAGGGCGGGCACGCCCGCCGCGAGGCATTCGGTGAACGAGTTGTTGCCCGCGTGGTGAACCATGGCGGACGCTCTGGACAGCAGGGCGTGCTGCGGGATGCGCGGTGCCACGTGGAGGCGGCCGGCCGGCGCGCCGGAAGCGGTGAGGGCTGCCGACACCTCGCGCACGCGGTCTCCGGCCGCGACGATCACCGCGGCCGAGGTGTGTTCGAGCACCCCGGCCGCCGCGGTCGCCAGGACGTCGTGGCGGGCGGACAGGAAGGTGCCGAGGGCCACGAGGACGAGTGGTCGGCCGTCGGCGGTGAGGCGGTCGACCACGGTGGTCCAGTGATCGTCCAACGGCGGCGTGTCAGGTGTGCAGTGGCCGCAGTGGACGGCGGTGCCCGCGGGTGCGGCGGGCAGCCACGGCAGGTCGGGGTAGTTGTGGACGACCGCGCGGGAGGACGTGAGCGCGAAGGCCCGTTCGGGGCGGGGCCGATGCGGGGCGTGGCGCTCGATGACCCGGTGGAAGGCGGCGGTGAAGGCGCGGTCGTTCTCGGCGACGGCGCGGGTCAGGCGGGCGAGGTCTCGGGGTGTGGGCCGGACGGTGTCCGGCCACGCGTAGGGCAGGCCGAAGTAGGCGTCGGGGCCGGCCGGGACGTACGTGGGGTGACCGGGGCAGAACGTGGCGTACGGCAGGTCGAGGCAGTGCAGGGCGAGAGTGGCCGAGTAGGCGAGCTGGTCGACGAGGTACCAGTCGGGCCGCAGCCGTTGGTGGAGGTCCCGGACGTCCGCCAGAACCCGGTCGGGTTCGGCGAGCATGTCGGCCCGGCGGTGCGCGGCCTGGGTGAGCAGCGCAGCGGCAGGGCCGTCGGCGGTGGCGGCGAGGAACTCGCGCAGGCGGGCTTCCTCCGCGGGGTCCTGTCGGGTCCGTTCGGCGATTCCGTGGTTGGCGTTGCGGGTGACCGACAGGTCGAGGAAGCCGAGGCCGGCCTGGGCGGCGAGCGGGGCGAAGGGGCGGGTGCAGGCCAGGTCGACGCGTGCTCCGTGGCGGTGGAGGGCCGCGCCGAGGACCGCGAGCGGCGCGGCGTGCGAGGCGAACGGCGGGCTGATGACGACCACGTGCACGACGGATCCTCCCTCGGCAGGCATCGCGGCTGCCGTCGATGATGCCAGGCCGGCCCGTGCGCGGCAGGCGACGGAGCACGACCAATCCGTGCCGGCCCACGCACCGAACCGTCCCCCGGCAACCCGCCGTGCATGGGAGGCAGGAACGGATGCAGTCGCAGCCGGGGTGGTACGAGCAGCAGGAGGAACGCGCGCGGGCGTCGGGCGTGGCCGACGAACTGCAGGCGTGGCGCCGCCACTTCTGGGCAGGCCATGCTCCGCCCGGCGCGCCGCGGGGCCTTCTCGGCATACTCGCCGGCGCCGAGTACCGCCGTGGCGGACGGCCCGGCCGGGACCTGCCGCGGACCGCTGACCGCGACGGACGGGCCGTGGCCTTGGCCGTCGCGGCGGTCCGCGGGCTCGCCCGGTGCCCCGGGACGGCTCCTCGGCCGGATCTCCTTCTGCTGGCGCCCCGTTCACCGGAACTGGGGACGGCACTCACGGAAGTCTGGACGCGGTACGCCGCCACGCACCCGGAGGCGGCGACCGCCCAGGTGCGGACGCGGCTCCTGTCGGGCCCGCCCGCGGCCGAGGCCGCCTTCCTGCTGGACCTGTCCGAGGCGACGGGGCTGCGCCCGCTGCGGCCGGTCGAATGCGCTCCTTGGCTGCGTCCGGACCGGCGGGTGCGGCACGCGGCGTGGCGCTACCTGGCGGGCGTCCCCCGTGGGTACGAGGTGCTGCCGTCGACCGCACCTCACCCACCGGACGCGTACGAGGTCCTGCTGCTCGCGGCGTGCTGGCACCGGGCCTGCCCCCGGGCGCCGCAGGCCGCCGCATTCCGGAACACCGTGCAGGCCCTGCCCGGCGCGGAACCGGGCCCGGTGGTGGCACAGTCCGTGTTGCTGGGGAATCCGGCCGAGCCGGGGGTCGGCATGAGCGGCGGGATGGGCGTTCTGCTCGCCGCCCTGGGTGGGGCGCTCACCGGCACCGGCCGGATCGGTCGGGTCCTCACCCTGGTCACTGCCGACCGCGCCGCCCTGCGCGGCGGGCGGGTCGGCCTGGTGTCCCTGCTCGGCCCGAGCCACTGGCAGGTCGGCATCCCCGTGGACGCCGACGGTCCCCTGGATCCGGCAGTGATCGCGGAGCACCGCTCCGCTCTCGCCTGGTGGGCGGCTCGCCTGCTGGAACTGCCGGGAGCCCGACCGCGCCTGGTCCACGTGCGGTTCGCCGACGACGGGTCACTCGCGGTCGCGGACGCGGCCCGACGGTGCGGGGCCGGGTTGGCCTTCACCGTGACGCCGGACCCGCACCGCACGATGGCCGAGCGCCACGCCGGCCTGCCGGCCCTGCCGGACGTCGACGTCGGCGGGGCGCTCCGCGCCGACCTGCACCGGGTCTTCGTCGCGGACCGCCTGGTCGCACGCGCGGACCTCCTGGTGGGGATCCCGGGGCGCGCGGGAAGTCGTGAACTCGCCGCCCACTTCCCGCAGCTCTCCGGCCCCTTGTCGCGGCGTGTCGTCGAGGTGCCGGAGGGGATTCCGCCGTTCGTACCGCAACCGGGTGACGACGGACTTGCGCAGGCGATGGCAGCCCGCCTGTTCGCCGACGGCCGCCGACCGGACGGCCTCGACCCGGCCGACCGCGGATTGCGGCTGCTGCTGAACGTCGGGCGGCTGCACCCCGTCAAACAGCAGGACCGGCTGGTCGAGGCATGGCTGCAGGCCGGACTGCACCGATCGACAACGCTCCTTCTGGTCGGCGGCTCCCCGGGCGAGCCGACACCGGTGGAGAGCGACATGCGGGCCGCGATCGGCAAAGTCCTCGCCCCCCACCCCGAGGCCCGTCGCCGGGTGGCGTTGTGGCCGGCCGTGCCGAACCGGCAGGTGCGCGTGCTGGAACGGATGCTCGCGGCCGAGAAGCCGGGCGGGGTGCTGTACGTGTGCCCGAGCGCCAAGGAGGAGTTCGGCCTCGCGATCCTCGAAGCCATGGAGGCCGGGCTCGCCGCCGCGGGCCCGCTGCGGGGCGGCGTCCCGCACTACATGAGGCACGGGCTGAACGGCTTCCTGCTTCCCACCGGAGCGACAGCCGAACTCGCCGCGGCGCTGGCATCGGCGTGCGACGTCTCCGACGCCGGCCTGGCCGCGATCGCGGCGCGCGGCCGGAGCACGGTACGGCGCAGCTACTCCGTCCGTGCGATGGCCGATGCCCTGGCCGAGGCCTACGCGGCCTCGTTCGGAGGTTGACCCTCGCTGCCGCGCGGGGCGGCGGGCACGGTCTCCGGGCGACTCTGCCGGGTGGCCAACGGCAGCGACGGCCGGACTGGGGTGTCGGCAGCTGTGGCGGGGTCTGCCGTCAATGCCGCACGTGCGGCTTCTGCCGCCTCCGCGCACTGCCCTCTCCTCGACAGCGCCGCGGCAAGGGGCGACGCACGGTTGTGATCTTCGTGGACGAGGTGACCGCGAAGATCGCCGTCATGTGTGCCTGTTCGTGCAAGCCGTCCTGTGACTCGTCGTTGACGGATGCTCAGTGGGCGGTGATCGAGCCGTTGCTTCCGGAGCGGGATCCGCGTAGGGGTGGCCGTCCGCCGAGGTTTCCGCGTCGGCCGGTCGTGGACACCGTGCTGTACGTGCTGGTCGGCGGTTGTGCCTGGCGGCCGGTGCCGCACGATCCGGTGCCGTGGGACGCGGCCCACCAGTGGTTTCGTGCCCGGAGGCGGACGGGACCCGGGACCGGGTCCACGACGCGCTGCGCGAGCGGGTCCGGGTGGCGGACGCCCGGGATCCGCAGCCCGGGCGGCGGTGCCGGACTCGCAGTCCGCCCGCAGCCACCAGGGCGGACGGGCGATCGGCTACGACGCGGGCGAGCGGGTGCGGGGCCGCAGGCGGCACCTGCCGGTGGACACCTGCGGGCTCGTGCTGCGGGCGGTCGTGCACTCGGCCTCGGTGCAGGACCGGGCGGGCGCGAAGTCGGTGCTCGCCGGGATCCGGTCGGTGTTTCCGCAGGTCGGGTTGGTCCGGGTCGACCGCGCACGCCGAGGCGATGATCAAGCCGCGATGATCCGGCTCATGGCCGCCCGCCTCGCCGGCGAGGAGGTCGAACCGCACGGCCCCGTCGAGACCGAAGCAGCCCGCCGCCTCGCCGACGACCTCAAGAACGAGTGACCACTCGATTTCCCAACACTTCCTATGGCGTGCCGGCCTGTTGGCGGCCCATCCAGTCGGCGATGGCCTGCTCGGTGCGGGCGAGCGCGTCGGTGGGGCTGAACTGCAGCAGCTCCGTCCCGGCGTCGACGTACGGACGGTGGCCCGGCGGCTGGTAGAACGCGTCGCCGGCCTCGTACACCTCCTCGTGGTCGGCGAAGACGAAGCGCATGCGCCCGGCGATGACGTAGCCCCAGTGCGGGCACTGGCACTTCCCGTCGGGCAGCGCCTGCAGCGGCCCGTCCAGGTCTGCGTCCGCCCCGAAGGAGACGAATTCGACGGTGTAGCCGTTCATCTCCTCGCGGCGGTCGGTCACCGGACCGAACTCCTGGACCTTCGTCGCGGACCGCTTGGATACCTTCGGCATCGCTCGGCTCCTCTCCGTGACTGCCTCCGAGACTTCCCGTCGTCTCGAGTCGACCACTCGGTGCGGCCGGGTGCATCCGGGCGGTGGGGCAGGTGGCGTCAGACGCTCGCCGCCGGGTGGCCGCGGGGCGGCGGTCCAGCGCGTCGGAGACCTCGGCCGTGGCGTACGGCGAAACGGCCAGGGCGAGGACCGGCGCGGCGCCGACGGCGACGACTCTGCCGGAGGAGACGGCCTTGGCGCTGCCGGACTCGGTGCGGGCGGACCCGGCGAGGAACGGCATCACCACGAGGACCGCAGCCCCGAGGAGGGCCTCGCCCCGGGCCGCCCTCGGGAAGTGGCGCAGCGCGAGGTGGAGGAGAGAGGCGGTGTCGTCGGCGCGGCGGGCCCGGTCGTCTCCGCCGACCACCAGAACGGGTCCGGCCGCAGTGTTCTCCACCGGGACCAACGAGTGCAACTGCCGTGAGCGCGTCGGGGGCTCTGGCCGGGTATCAGGCGTGCCGCATCCGGTAGACGCAGGTCCGGTAGGGCATCTCGACGCTGTCGCGGCCGGCCAGGGCCGGGTCGGTGGCGGCCAACTCGTCGATCTCCCGGTCCGAGCGGGCCTGCTCGGCGGCGTCGGCGGTCAGGTAGGAGGAGCGGGACCGCACCAGGTCGATCAGCCGGTCCGTCGGGACGGTCACGGTGTGCTCGATCAGGCCGCGTTCGGGTTCGGTGAACCATGGCGTCACCGGCCCGTACTGTCAGGCGCTCTCCAGGCCGTGTCCCTCGCTGCCGACGATGCCGGAGAGCGCGGCCACCCGCGGGGTCCGGTCGTCACGGATGTTCCACAGCGCGGCGAAGACGCCGTCCTCGCGCAGCACCCGGTGGATCTGCAGCAGCGCGTCCTGCGGGGTGAACCAGTGGTGGGCCTGCCCGACCACGACGGCGTCGACGGACCCGTCCGGCAGTGGGATGTCCTCGGCGCTGCCGGCGACCACCCGCGCGCCCGGGTGGCGTTCGGCGGCCACGGCGCGCATCCGCTCGTCGGGCTCGACCGCGACCACCTCGTGGCCGGCGGCGCGCAACGCGCCGGCCAGTAGCCCGGTGCCCGCCCCCAGATCCAGGACGCGCATCGGTGTGGCGCCGACGGCCCAGGCGACCGCCCGCACCGGGTAGGTGGGCCGGATCGAGTCGTACAGCCGGGCGGCCGACCCGAAGGACAGGGCAGAGGTGGACATGCCGGTGCACGTACCCCGATCCGGTCGGCAGCACCCGCACGGCGGCAGCCCGAGCACGCGCCGATGGCTGCGGGCCGCGTGCCCCGTCACCCGAGCAGTTCGGCGGTGGAGCACCGGCACGACCTGCACCCGGGCGGAACGACCTCACGACTTTGCCGAGGCCCTGACGAGTCGTCTCCCAGCCGTACAGGCCCAGCCGGGCGACCCGGCAGTTCGCCCCACCGGACCCGGGGCCGGTGGTCATGAGCGGCGGCGGAGGCTGCGGAGGGTGGTGCGGGCCGGGAGCCAGGTGCCGACGGCGGCGAGGGTGGCGGCGCCGGCGAGGACGAGGGCGAGGCCTTCGGTGGGGGCGCTGACGCCGGCGGTGCCGCGGGTGATGCCCTCGGCGTAGCTGGTGAGGACCGCGAGGGCGACGGCAAGGCCGAGGACGGTGGCGAGGGCGAGGGTGGTGGCCGTCTCCCAGCCGAGCATCCGACGGATCTGCCGGCGGGTGGCGCCGGTCAGGGCGAGTGCCGCGAACTCCTGGCGGCGGTCGCTGATGCTCATGGCCAGGGTGTTGAGCACGGCGACGGCCACGAAGGTGGTGATCAGCCCGAGGGTGACGTAGCCGACCTGGGCGCCGACCCGGGTCTGCGAGGCCTGTGCGGCGGCGCGGTCGAGCACCCCGAGTCCCGGGTCGCCGTGCAGGGCGGCGGTGAGGGCGTGCCGGGTGAGGCCGTCGCCGCGCACCAGCAGCTCGTCGTCGAGCGGCACGTCCACGTGGGCGGCGACCAGGTGGTGGGCGAGCGTCAGGTCGCCGAACCCGAGGCCGCGGCCGTACAGCGCGACCACCGTCACCTCGGTCGGGGTGCCGTCGGCGAGGGTCAGCCGGATCCGCTGGCCGAGCCGGTAGCCGAGCCCGTCGGCGGCCGCCGCCGTGCCGTCCGCCAGCTGTCCGGCGTCGCCGGCGGTGATGCCGAGGTCGAGGGTGTCGGACAGCCCTTCGGGGGTGACCGCCTGAACGCTGCGCCTGGTCAGCCCGTCGCGGACCCGGGTGTGCAGCACCCGGGTGACGGTCCGGACGCCGGGGACGGCGGCGACCGCCCGGGCGGCGGTGGCCGGGACGCGCGGGCCGACGACGAAGTCGGCGACGGTGCCGCCGTCCCGCTGCGCCGTGGCGGCGTGGTCCACGGTCGTGCCGGTGAACAGGATCGTGCAGGCCATCGCGATCAGCAGGGTGAGCGGGGTGACCACCGAGGCCAGCCGGTGGGCGCCGGCCCGGAGGCTGTGGGCGGCGAGGTAGCCGCCGACCCGGAACGCCCGCAGCGGCAGGCCGAGGACGGCGGTGCCGACCCCCACCAGCAGCGGGCCGAGCAGGGCGAACACGGTGCACCACAGCAGCACGGTGATGAAGCAGACCGGTGTCGCCGCCTGGTCCGAGTGCAGCGCGGTGAGCAGGACGGTGAGCACGACGGCGCCCGCGGCGGCGAGCACGCCGGCCCCGGTCCTGGTCCACGCCAGGCGCGGCGGCGTGAGCTCGGCCTCGCCCAGGGCCTCGACCGGCCTCACGGCGGCGGCCCGCCGGGCCGAGATCCGGGCCGCTCCCCAGCCGGACAGCAGGGTCGCGGCAGCGGCGGCGAACACCGGGAAGGGCGAGTGGACGACGGGCAGGTTCGCCGGAATCACGTCCAGGGCCACGAAGCGCCCGTGCAACCAATCGCCCAGCGGGAGACCGGCGATGGCGCCGAGCGTCCCGGCGGCCAGTCCGACGACGAGCGCCTCGCCGCCGATCATCCGGCGGACCTGCCGTCCGGTCGCCGCCACCGCCCGCAGCACGGCGATCTCCCGCTGCCGCTGCTGGATCGACAGACCGAAGGTGCCGACCACGACCAGCAGGGCGACCAGCAGTGACGTCCCCGCGAGGACGGCGCCCGTGCTGACCAGGCGGACCCGGGCGCCGGCGGCCCCGGGGAACTCCAGCGGCCCGCGGTCGTCGCCGGTGCGGACCACGGCGGCCGGGACGGAGGGGAAGCCGGCGAGCAGCGCCCGGACGTCGGCCGCGGCCGACGGCGCGGCCGGGAACACCCCGATCGCACCGACCAGGCCCTCGTGGCCGGCGAGCAGGCGGGCCCGGTCGGAGGAGAAGAACACGGCGCCCTGGCTGTCGAACCGCTGGGCGGTGACGCCGACCACCCGGAGGGCCAGCGTGCCCGAGGCGGTACGGGCGGCGGTGGTGGCACCGGGCGGCAGGTGGGCCCGGTCCGCGGTGGCCGCGTCGAGCACGACCTCGTCGGGGGCTGCGGGCGCCCGGCCGGAGGCCAGGGTGAGGCCGGCCAGCGGCGCCGACTCCCAGCCGTGTCCCCAGGAGCCGTCGGTGGGGCCGCCGGGCAGCAGCACCGGGAAGGTCACCTCGGTCGCCACTGCCTTCACCGAGGGCAGGGCCTTGATGCGGTCGGCGAGGACGGCCGGCACCCAGGCCCGGTCGGCGAGCGGCTTGGCCTTCTCCTTGACCCTCCCCTTGCCCTTGTCCTCCACGGTGTGGACGTTCTGGTCGCCGGACACCACGATCGGCGCGGCCGCGTAGCGTTCCGGCCTGACGGTGCCGGTCAGGCCGGTGACCAGCAGGGTCCCGCACCCGCAGACCAGGGCGGCGGCGCAGAAGAGGGCGACGAAGGCGCCGGCGGATCCGGCCCTGCGGTGCCGCAGGGTCGAGAGGGCGAGTCCCAGCATCATCGCTTCCACGCTCCCAGGCGGATCATGCGGTCGGCGACCGCGGTGGGGGTCGGAGCGGACAGGGTGTCGCAGATCCGGCCGTCGGCCAGGAACACCACCTGGTCCGCGTAGGACGCGGCGACGGGGTCGTGGGTGACCATCACGATGGTCTGGCCGAGGTCGTCGACGGTCTGCCGCAGCAGGGTCAGCACCTCGCGGGCGGTCATGGTGTCCAGCGCGCCGGTGGGCTCGTCGGCGAAGACCACCTCGGGGTCGGAGATCAGCGCCCGGGCGATGGCCACCCGCTGCTGCTGACCGCCCGAGAGCTGGCCGGGCCGGTGCCCGGTGCGCTCCTGCAGCCCCACCCGGCACAGGAGTTCGGCGAGGCGTCCGGCGTCGGCCCGTCGGCCCGCGAGCCGCAGCGGCAGCGTGACGTTCTGTTCGACCGTCAGCGAGGAGATCAGGTTGAACGACTGGAACACGAACCCCGCGCGCTCCCGCCGCAGTTCGGTCAGTCTGGTCTCGCTCAGCCGGGACAGGTCGGTGTCGCCGAGCCGGACCGTCCCCGAAGACGGGCGGTCCAGGCCCGCCGCGCAGTGCAGGAAGGTGCTCTTGCCCGAACCCGACGGCCCCATCACGGCCGTGAAGCCGCCCTTCGGCAGCCGCACCGTCACCTCACGCAGGGCGGCGACCGCGCCCCGCCCCTTGCCGTAGACCTTGCTCACGGCGTCCAATGTGATCGCTTCGCTCATGCCTCCACCCTGCCGATCCGCGAACTCCCTTCCCAGGGAGGCGATCACGCGGCACCCGTGACATCGTCACGGGTAGGGTCGGGACATGATCAGAATCCTGCTGGCCGAGGACCAGCACGTGGTCCGCGGCGCGTTGGTCGCGCTGTTGGAGCTGGAGCCGGACCTCCAGGTCGTCGCGGAGGCGGACTCGGCCGACGACGTGCTGCCCCGGGCGATGGTCTTCGCGCCGGACGTGGCGGTGCTGGACATCGAGATGCCGGGCCGGACGGACGGCCTCCAGGCGGCCGCGGCACTCAAGGAGAAGCTGCCGGAGTGCCGGACGCTGATGCTGACCTCGCTCGGCCGGCCCGGGCTGCTGCGCAGGGCGCTGGACGCCCGGGTCGACGGCTTCCTGCTGAAGACCGTCCCGCCGCCGGAGTTGGTCGCGGCGATCCGCCGGGTGGCCGCCGGCGGGAGGGTGCTGGACCCGGCCCTGGCCGTCGCCGCCTGGGACCTGGCGGACAACCCGCTCACCCCGCGCGAGAACGACGTGCTGCGGGAGCTGGCCGGGGGCGCCGAGCCGCCCGAGATCGCCGGGCGGCTGCACCTGTCAACGGGGACCGTGCGGAACGTGCTCACCGCCGTCGTCGGCAAGCTGAACGCGCGGAACCGGACGGACGCGGTGCGGATCGCGCGGGAGGCCGGCTGGCTCTGACCCGCCCGGCGCCGGCCCCCCGCCGGTCACGGATCCGGTGTCCGCGGACCGGTCCAGCGGTACCTCGGCGCGCAACAGGTACCAGCCGTCGTCGGGCCCGGCGGTCAGGGTGCCGCCGGCCCCGGCCAGACGGACCGACAGCCCGCCGATCCCCGAGCCGGGCGCGGTGACGCCGTCCGGGGCACCGTCGTTCTCCACCTCCAGACGCGCCGCGTCCCCGGCCGCCGCGACGGCGATCCGCACGTGCCGGGCGCGGCTGTGCCGCAGGACGTTGGTCACGGCCTCGCGCAGGACCACGCTCAGCACCGTCCCCGCGGTCTCCGGCACCGGCTCCTCCTCCAGCTCCACCGCGATGCCGGCCGCTCCCAGCACCGCGGCAGCCGAGGCCAGTTCGGCGGCCAGGGACAGCCGGGGGCCGTCCTCGGCCACCGCCCCGAGCTCGGCCCGCCCGCGGTCGGCCAGCCGCACCACGTCCGCCAGCTCCTCCCGGCAGCGGCGGGGGTCCGTCTCCGCCAGCCGCCGGGCGAGTTCGGCCTTGAGCAGGATCGCCGCCAGGCCGTGCCCGAGCAGGTCGTGCAGGTCCCGGGCGGCGCGCAGCCGCTCGCCCACGACGGCGGCACGGGCCAGCCCGGCCCCCGCCCGTTGCAGCTCCCGCACCAGCCGGACCAGGCGCAGCACCCCGAAGACCACCACACAGGTGATCAGCACGTCGACCGCGGTCGACACCACCGAGGCCGCAGGGCCGCCACTGATCGCCCCGGCCGCCACGGCCATCAGCCCGGCCAGGGCCGCACCCGCGCGCAGTGGCAGCGCGATCACCAGTGACCCGGCCAGGATGCCCGCCGCACCGATCCAGTTGGCGCCCAGCCAGGGCAGCGGCAGCAGGGCCAGTACCGCCGAGGCGACCAGCGCGAGGCGCGCGTGGCGGGTCGCGTCGTGGATCGAGAAGCGGATCTGGAAGGCGCAGAAGGCCAGCGCGCACGCCGCCCCGAGGCCGAGCCGCGGCAACGGAACGAACATCAGCGACCTGACGCAGAAGGCGGCGAGCAGGAAGTGGTACAGGCCGAGCGCGGTCCGCAGCTCCGGCGGGTCCGCGGCGGCAGTCGGTGCGGGGGTGGCGGCCACCGCCGCCTCCACCGCGAACCGTCCGTCCGGCTCCAGCCCCGCCGTCAGCCGGCCGTCGACCGCGCGTACCCGCTCCGCCAGGTCGTCGAGGACGTCCGCGCCGAGGGCGGCCGTCGGCACACCGTCGCTGACCACCCGAAGCATCACCCGCCCGGCCCGTTCCTCGGTGCCGACCTCGCACCGGCGGGCGTCACCGATCCGGACGACCGCGGTCACCGCCTCGCGCAGCACCGTCGCCAGCACCGTCCCGGCCGGTCCGAGCGGCTCGCGGTGCCCGATCCGGATGTCGGCCGCGACACCGGCCGACACCAGCAGCGCGCGGGCGCTCGCCGCCTCCGGGGCCAGCGACAGGCTGCGCAGCTCGGCGGCGGTGGCCCGGGCCGCCGCCAGCGTCCGGCGGGCCACGGCGATCAGCGGCGCCAGCGCCTGCGGGGTCTGCCGGGCGGCCAGGTCGTGGATCTGTGCCAGCCCCGCGGACAACTCGCTGCGCAGGTCGGCCGCGATCCGCAGCCGCTCGTCGGTGACCGCGGACGCCACCAGGGTCAGCCGGGCGGCATGGACCCGGCTCGCCAGCAGGGCGAGCGTGGTGACGGCGTAGAGCATGACGCCGCCGAGCGCCACCGTCACCAGCAGGTCGACCGCCTCCCGGACGCCCACGGCCCGTTCGGCCTCCACCAGCACGGCGCCGGCCGCCGCCAGGGCCAGCAGCACCCGGCGGCGCTCCAGCAGCAGTGAGGCGGCCGGCAGGCAGAGCAGGCCGATCGAGGCGCCGAGGCCGACGGCGAGGAAGCCGACGGCCAGTTCTGCGGCCGTCCAGCCCGGGTGTGCGGGTGCTCCTGCCGGACCGGTCCGGGCGGGCCGTAAGTGCCGCAGCTGCAGCGCCACCAGGGCGAGGCAGGCCGCCACGACCGCCGTCCCGCTGCCCGGCTCCGCCGGTGTCCGTGCCACGCCCTTCAACAGGTGAACCGAAGCCAGCGCGGCGGCCACCGCGATCACCAGCGCCCGCGCCGGACGCAGCCCGACGCCCCCTCCCCGTTCCCCCACCACGGGCGCATCGTACGCGGTGGACGATCACGGGCGGCGGCCGGACCGGCCGTCCGGTATCAGCGGTGCAGGTGGCTCGGCAGGACAGCGCACGGGGTCGCCCCACAGAAGTGAGACACCCTGGTGGTCAGGCCGTGAGCAGGTCCTTCACCAGGGCCTGCAGGCCTGCCGAGAGTGACGCCTTCACGATCACCAGGTCGCCGGGGCGCAGCAGCTTCTCCAGGAGGCCGGTGGCGGCGGCGCGGTGCGGCACGAGGTGGGTTTCGGCGCCGCCGTTCTCGGCGCCGGCCGCGAGAGCGGCGGCGTCCTGGTCGCCGATGGCGACGACCACGCTCGTGCCGAGCTCGGCGGCCAGGGCGCCGATCGCGCGGTGTTCGGCGGCCGCGGCGGCACCGAGTTCGCGCATCTCGCCGAGGACGGCGACGGTGCGGCGCTCGCCGCGCATCGCGGCGAGGGCGCGCAGCGCGGCGGCCGTGGAGTCGGGGTTGGCGTTGTAGGCGTCGTCGATGACGGTGACGCCGTCGGGGCGGTCGTGACGCTGCATCCGGGAGCCGGTGGATGCGAGCGCGTCGCCGAGGGCGGCGGCGATCTCGGCGGGGGCCATGCCGATGTGGTGGGCGACGGCGGCGACCGCGAGGGCGTTGGAGACGTGGTGCTCGCCGAGCAGTTGCAGCGCGACGGGGGCCTGGCCGGCCGGGGTGGTCAGCACGAAGCGGGGCCGGCCGTCCGGGTCGAGGGTGACGTCGGTGGCGCGGATCTGTGCGGCCTCGGCGCGGCCGAAGAACAGCACCGCCGCCGCCGTGCGGGCGGCCATCGGGGCGACCAGCGGGTCGTCGGCGTTGAGCACCGCGAGCCCGTCGGCGGCGAGGGAGGCCACCAGCTCACCCTTGGCCCTGGCGGTGTCCTCCTTGCTGCCGAACTCGCCGACGTGCGCGGCCCCGACGTTGAGGACCACGGCGACGTGCAACGGCACCATGTCCGTCAGGTGGGTCAGGTGGCCGGCGCCGCGCGCACCCATCTCCAGGATGAGGAACTTCGCGTCCGGCGGGCAGGCGGCGACCGTCAGCGGGACGCCGATCTCGTTGTTCTGCGAGCCGGCCGTCGCGCTGGTGCCCCCGGCCCTGGAGAGCGTCTGCGCGAACAGGTCCTTCGTACTGGTCTTCCCCGACGAGCCGGTCACCCCGATCCGCGTCACGCCCGGCATCCGCGCGGCCTGCCAGCGGGTGAGCTTGGCCAGGGCCTCCATGACGTCGTCGACCAGCACCGCGGGGGCGCCGCACGGCCGCGACCCGAGCACGCCCGCCGCCCCGGCGGCCACCGCCGCCGCGGCGAAGTCGTGGCCGTCCACGTGCTCACCGGCGAACGCCACGAACAGCGCGCCCGGGGTGACCTTGCGGGAGTCGACCACCAGCGGGCCGTCGACGACCGCCGCCGGGTCCGGGACCTCGTCGAGCCGACCGTCGACCACCTCGGCGATCAGGGCCAGAGTCATCGGCTGCATGTACGCCACTCCATCTCGTCAGCGGACCGTGCACTGACGGTACCGCTCGTGCTACGGGGGACCGAGCACCCGCGCGGCTCCCGCGGGGCACTTGTCGGTGGCGAGGAGGAATCCCGCCGCCCGCTCGGTGCTGCCGAGGCGGGCAGCACCGAGCGGTTCTTGCGGTGACTCCCTCGTGAGGACGGCGTTGGGCCGTTCCGGCTACGGCACCGGTGGGTCAGGTCTCGACGGCGAGGTAGTCGGTGATTCCGACCTGGTCGATCATCTCGGTGACGAGGCCCGTGGTGGCCGCGGCGACGGCACCGCCGATCGCGCCGAGGACGGCCTCCGTCGAGCGGTCGTCCGGCTGGTCGGGGCCGAGCCCCGCGTGGGCGCCGAGGACCGCACCGAGCATCACCTGACCACGGGCGTCCGGAGGGCCGGTCCGTTCGACGACGTCGACGATCGCGACCGCGAGGCGGCTGGCGTCGGCCCGGCGGCGGATCGTGTCGGCCTTCGCGGTGATGCCGGCGTTCGCGAAGGCGAGCGCCGCGTACTCCGTCAGGTCGTCGACCTCCGGACGGGTGAGGCCTGCCGGGGTGAGGCGCAGCACGTGGTAGCGCAGTCGCCGCAGCCCGGCGTCTTCGACGACGAAGTCCCGTCCGGTGCGGGACAGATCGCCCGCCCGGTGTGAGACGTCCTGGGTGCTGCCCGTCGGCATGGGGTGCTCCTTGTCCTGTGGTGGGCGATGCCCGCCTCCGGTCCCGGCGCCGTGCGCCGGTCGGGGCGGCTCGTCCGGTGGACCGGCTCGGTGGGGACCGGTCGCCCTCCTCGGCGGGGCTCGGACGCGAGGCGGTGCAGGGCGGTCCCGGCCCGGCCGCGGCCGCTTCCCCGGAGGCCGTTCGGAGCGTCGGCCGGCCCGTGCGCAGCATCTCCCGGTCACGGCCACGGGCGCCACCCGGATGCCGACCTCGGGCACCCGGATGGCGCGCACGGGTGCCCCGCCGCCGAGCGGGCGTGCGACCGTCGGTTCGACGACGGCCGATCACCGCGGCGCCGGATGCCGTCTCCCCGACCCGGACCCCGCGTCGGGCGTGTCCCCCGGCGCCGGACCGGACATCCAGAACTGGTGGGCTGAATGGCGACCAAGCGCCACGTACGACGAATAGGACGAACCGGACTCGCCGGCGGCATGCTGGCCCTGGCCGCGCTGACGATCGCCGGCGGAGGGCCGCCGGGCGGCGGAGCCGGAGGGGACACGCAGGACATCCTCGGGCGGATCCTCGACAAACCGATCTACGCGCACGCCCAGTGGGGTGTCCTGGAGGAGGACCCTCAGGGCGGGGTGCTGCACGAGCTCCAGTCGGACAAGTTCTTCATCCCCGGTTCGGTGGCCAAGCTGTTCACCGTCTCCGGCACGTGGCACGCGCTCGGCGGCGACCACCGCTTCACGACCCCCGTCCACGCCGTCGGCACCCGCGACGGCGCCGGCCTGCACGGCGATCTGGTCCTGGTGGCGCAGGGTGACCTGGCGCTCGGCGGCCGGGTCACGCCCGAGGGCACCCTGGACTTCACCTCCCTCGACCACACGTACGCCAACGACCTGCCCGGTGCGACCCTCACCCCCGAGGACCCGCTCGCGGGAATCGACGACCTCGCGCGGCAGATCCGGCAGTCCGGCATCAGCCGGGTGGACGGCGACGTCGTGATCGACACCCGGCTGTTCGAAACGCCGGCCCTCGATCCGACCCCCACCCCGCTGATCATCAACGACAACCTGATCGACCTGCTCACCACACCGACCGCCCCGGGCCGCCCGGCCGAACTCTCGTGGCGCCCCCAGGTCGCGCCCTACAAGGTCGTCTCGCAGGTCACCACGGTGGCCGCCGGGGGCACCACGGACATCCAGGTGACGGCGTCCGAGGACGGGACGCAGATCACGCTGTCCGGCACGATCGCCGCCGACGCGGCACCCGTGCTGCGGGTGAGCCCGGTCGAGGACCCCGCCGCCTTCGGGCGGACGGCCCTGATCGAGGCGCTCGCCCGGGCCGGCGTGACGGTGACCGCCGACCAGGTCGGCGCCAACGACGAGGACGGCCTGCCCGCCGCGTACGCGCCCGGCTCCGACGTCGCCTCCTACGTGTCGCCGCCGTTCAGCCAGTACGCCCGGCTGGTGCTCAAGGTCAGCCACAACCTCGGCGCCAACCTCGACCTCTGCCTCATGGCGGTGACCGCGGGCAGCACCGACTGCGAGGCCGGATTCCCGGTGCTCCGGGCGTTCCTGGAGGCCGCGGGGGTCGACAGCACGCAGGTGCAGCTCGCGGACGGCCGCGGCGGCGACCCGGTCGACCGGGCCACCCCCGTGGCGGTCAACCAGCTGCTCCGGTACTGGCTGCACACCCCGGACGCCGAGGTGTTCCGCGACACCCTGCCGGTCCTCGGCGAGGACGGCACGCTGGACGGCTTCTGCACCGGCTGCGGGGGCGTCGGCAAGGTGTTCGCCAAGACCGGGACGGTCGCCGGCTTCGACGCCCTGAACGGGCGGTTGGCGGTGGGTGCGGAGACCGTCGCCGGCTACCTGGTGACCCCCTCCGGCGAGATCCGGACGTTCTTCGCCGGGGTCAACAACCTCGCCGTGGCCGACCTCGACGCCTTCATCTCCCAGGTCATCGAGGACGTCGCCGAGGCCTCCTCGATCCTCCAGCAGCAGGGCGGCTGATCCCCCGTCGCCCGGCCCCCGGCCCCCGGCCCCTAGTCACGCCGCCCTCGGCGTCCGGAGGCCGGGGGCCGGCGTGCGGCCGCTCAGGGCGGGTGACGGCCCGTTCCAGGAGCCCGAGCCGGCGTTCGCGCAGTGCGGTGCCGTCGGCGGCGAGGACGAGGTGCGGCTGCGGCCGCCGGACCTGCTCCCGGGCCCGTGGCTTCTGCGGGCCACGGATGCGGCACACCGCTTTCGTTCCGAACACTCGGCCGGCCGCACCTCCTTGGGCCGGTGGGCCGTTCGCCCATCAGTCAGAAGGGAGGTTCGAGATCGCCGCGGCCATCGCTGTGCGGCCCGCAGTCCCAGGGCTCCTCCTGGAAAGGGTCGATGTCGGTGACGTCGTGACCCCATGCTTCGAGGGCCTTCCGGGCAACGCGCCGGTTAGGGGCGTCGCTGCTGGTGTCCAGGATGCGGCGCGCGTGCACGGCGAGGTGATCGCGGCACTGGGCAAGCGCGGGGTGTTCGGCGAGGATGAGCGCGGCGAGGCCGGCGGCTTCGCGCACGTCCTCGTGACCGTCCTGCAGGAAGGGCGCGACGGCTCGATAGAGCATCGGGCGCAGGTCCCGGAAGACCGCCACGATGGTGCCGGGGGTGAGGAAGCCAGGGAAGTACTGCTCGGTGCGGTCGACGATCTCGTCGGAGGCGTCGTAGGCCGTGGAAACCAACCAGTTCAGCAATGTCGCGCGGACGGGGACGTTGCGATACGGCCGGAGGGTCATGGCCGCCGGGTGGGCGAGGATGCCGGCGACGTACATGGCGGCGGGGGCGGTGGCTTCGTAGATGCAGTTCTGGTGGCCGACCAGCTCACTCAGTTCCGACAGAGCGGTGACCTGCACCTTGGGATCAGGCTCCAGCAACCGTGCCAGGACTTCGGGGAGGCACTCACCGTTCCCGAAGGCCGTCTGGAGCGAACCCCAATCAGTCTCCGCCAGGACTACCTGGTAGGGCGGCAGGTCAGGCTCGCGGGGCGCCCCGGCCTTGGAGCTGCTGTGGTTCACGGGCCAAACCTAGACCGGACTTCTGACACGATTCCCGTCCGGGCCGGTTGGAAGCCGCTGCCCTTCCGCGAGTGACGGGTGCGTTTGCGCCGGTCAGGCATAGGGGCGGTGTTTCGGCGGGCAGAGCCGCCACATTCGAACCCGTGCTCAGCAAGGTCGGTACGACAACGGCCTCCTGCACCAGTACGTGCGCGCCCGACCCGGCACGCCGCGAAGGGGGCTGGCGGAGACGACAGTTCGCCTGGTGGCGCGGTGCTCGCCGGGACGCCGAAGCCGGTGGCCGTGGCGTCGCGGTCAGTCGGCCGGACCCGGGCGGAGGTCTCCGAGGAGTTCGGCGCGGTCGGTGATCACGCGGGTGAGGATGGAGCGGGCGACCGCGAGGAGTTCGGCGACCTCGGGGCTGGTGATCCGGTAGATCACGGCGGCGCCGTCGCGGCGGGAGGTGACCACACCCGCGCGACGCAGGACGGCGAGCTGCTGGGAGAGGTTGGAGGCCTCGACGCCGACGTCGGCGAGGAGTTCGGCGACGGCGTGCTCGCGCTGGCTGAGCAGTTCGAGGACCCGGATCCGCACGGGATGGCCGAGGGTTTTGAAGAACTCCGCCTTGACCTGGTAGAGCGGCACCGCGGTGACGGAGGGTTGCCGCGAGGGATCGGCAGGCATGGGGTCACCGTCCGTGTCGGGGTCGGGGCGCTGGTTCGACTGTAGCAATGCCGGTGGGTGCGCCGGGCTGTGCGCGCAGGGTCGGCGCAGGGCTACGACCATGGGACTTGCGGAGATTCTCAAATGCTAAACTCGGACTCTCGGCAGCTCCCCGGAGGCGCTGCCGGAGCGGGCCTGCTGCGCCACGGGGGTGCGGCGGGCCCGCATTCTTTCCCGACACAGTGCGACAGATGCGACAGGCGGAGGACCCGGGCCCATGAGCGAGAACCTTCCCCCCTGCCCGAAGTGCTCCGGCGAGTACACCTACGCCATGGACGCGCTGGTGGTGTGCCCCGAGTGCGGACACGAGTGGGCCCCCGGCGACAGCGGCGCGCAGGCCCCCGGCGAGCGGGTGGTGCGGGACGCGGTCGGCAACGAGCTGCACGACGGCGACACGGTGACCGTGGTGAAGGCGCTGAAGGTCAAGGGCAGCCCGTCGGGCATCAAGGCCGGGACCAAGGTGCGCAACATCCGCCTGGTCGACGGCGTGGACGGCCACGACATCGACTGCCGGATCGAGGGTTTCGGCGCCATGCAGCTCAAGTCGAGCGTGGTCAAGAAGGCCTGACCCCGGCCACGGGGCCGGCCGCCCACCCGCGGCCGCACCACGCCACGCCCACCCCGACGGCGGGGACCGGCGTCGGGGACCGGCGTCGGGGCGGGCTGCGAGTCGTCCGGCCCGCCGCCTCCAGCCGCCGCTGCATGCGGAAGCCGGAACGACGGGTGATCGACAGGCGGATCGGCCGGACTCCCGGCCGGGGCTCACACCAGTAGCCATTTGAAGAATTCTTCATGTTCGAAGATGATGTATTCGTGTACCGGTGGGCTCGGCAGGGACGCGGGGCCCAGGCGGAGGGACAGCGGCGATGAGCGGCGTGTTCGACGCGGAACTGCACGAGCAGCTGGCCGAGGCCCGCCGACTGCGGGCCCGGGCCCGGGAAGCCGGTGACGAGGAGAAGGCGCAGGCGTACGCGGGGCGGATCACGCAACTGCTGCGGATCGCGGCCCACCACGGCATCGCGCTGGACCGTGCGGCGGACGAGGAGGAGCAGGACTGATGGCGATCCCGCTGTATCAGGCGAAGGCGGAGTTCTTCCGCACGCTCGGCCATCCGGTGCGGATCCGGGTGCTGGAGCTGCTGCAGGACGGCCCGCGGCCGGTGCGCGAGCTGCTGGCGGAGATCGAGATCGAGCCCTCGAACCTGTCCCAGCAGCTGGCGGTGCTGCGCCGCACCCAGCTGGTGTCGGCCACCCGGGACGGCAACACCGTGGTGTACGCGCTGAGCACGCCGGACGTGGCGGAGCTGCTGCAGGCGGCACGACGGATCCTGTCCACGATGATCACCGTCCAGTCGGACCTGCTGGCCGGGCTCGGCGGGCACGGGACGCAGGCGGCGGAGGCATGAGCGGCGCGTCCGCTTCGTCCGCGAGCCGTCCGGGCGGCCGGCTGCGGGCGGTGCTTCCCGATCGCACGACGTGGGCGACGATGCGGCGCTCACCGCGCAAGGACCTGCTCGCCGGGGTGACGGTGGCGATCGTCGCGCTGCCGCTCGCGCTGGGCTTCGGTGTGGCGTCGGGCGCGGGCGCGGCGGCGGGTCTGGCGACCGCGGTGGTCGCCGGCGCGCTGGCAGCGCTGTTCGGCGGTTCGAACCTGCAGGTCAGCGGGCCGACCGGGGCGATGACGGTGGTCCTGGTGCCGATCGTCCACCGGTTCGGCACCGATGGTGTGCTGACGGTGGGTCTGCTCGCCGGTGTGCTGCTGGTCGCGACGGCGATCGGCGGTGCCGGGCGCTTCATGGCGTTCGTTCCGGCGCCGGTGGTGGAGGGGTTCACCCTCGGCATCGCCGCCGTCATCGGCCTCCAGCAGGTACCGGCGGCACTCGGTGTGAAGCCTTCGGGTGCCGAGAACGTCGCCGTTACCGCGTGGGACGCCCTGGCCGACTTCGTCGCCGATCCGCAGCTCGCGCCGCTGGTGCTGGCCGGCGGGGTGGCGGCGGTGATGCTGCTCGGTGCCCGGCTGCGGCCGGGTGTCCCGTTCTCGCTGCTCGCCGTGGTCGCCGCGACGCTCCTCGTCTCCGGCGCCGGTCTGGACGTGGCGACGATCGGGCACCTGCCCTCCGGCCTGCCCGCGCCCTCGCTCGGCTTCTTCCACCTCGCGGACGTGCCGAGGCTGGCGACGGCCGCGGTCGCGGTGGCGGCGCTCGCCGCACTGGAGTCGCTGATGTCCGCCACCGCCGCGGACGCGATGAGCGTCTCCCAGCGGCACGACAGCGACCGGGAGCTGTTCGGCCAGGGCCTGGCGAACCTGGCCGCGCCGCTGTTCGGCGGTGTCGCGGCCACCGGCGCCATCGCCCGCACCGCCGTCAACGTCCGTTCCGGAGCCGTCTCCCGGCTCGCCGCACTCGTCCACGCGGCCGTCCTCGCCGCCGTGGTGTTCGCCGCCGCCCCGCTCGTCGAGGGCATCCCGCTCGCGGCGCTGGCCGGCGTACTGATCGCGACCGCGGTACGGATGGTCGAGGTCGCCTCCCTTCGGGCGCTGGCCCGCGCCGGACGCGGCGAGGCCGCGATCCTCGCCCTGACCGCGGCCGCCACCCTCGCCTTCGACCTGGTGACCGCCGTCATCGTCGGGCTGCTCGTGGCCGGTGCCCTCGCGCTGCGCCAGGTCGCCCGCTCCGCCGCCCTCACCCGCGTGCCGCTGCACGACGGCCTGCCGCCCGCCGACCACCACGCCGAGGAACAGGCCCTGCTGGCCGAACACATCGTCGCCTACCGCATCGACGGGCCGCTGTTCTTCGCCGCCGCCCACCGCTTCCTCCTCGAACTCGCCGAGACGAGCGACGTGAAGGCCGTCGTGCTGCGCCTGTCGCGGATCACCGCGATCGACGCCACCGGCGCCCTCGTGCTGGGCGACGCCGTCGACAAGCTGGAGCACCGCGGCGTCCTCGTCCTGGTCTCCGGTGTCCGCGAGGACCACCGCAGGACCCTGGACGCCCTCGGCGTCCTCGACCGGCTCCACGCCGAGCACCGCGTCTTCGCCGCCACCCCCGACGCGATCGCGTACGCCCGCACCCACCTGTCCGGGGTCCTGGCCGACACGGCCGGCGGCGGCCACCGATGACCTCCCTGCCGGGCATGGCGGCGGTGAGCCGAGGCTGATGCCCGTTCGGGCGCCGATCGACCCCGCAGCCGCCGGTGCTGGTCCGCTGCGGGGGGACGCGGGGGGTCGTGGTGGGTCATGCGCAGTCCTTGAGGTGCGCGGGGATGGGGTCGGGTTGTGCGCGGTGGACGTGCAGGCTGTCTGCCGCCCCCGGTCGGGGGCCGCGACCGGGGACGGCAGCGGCGGTGGGAGGAAGCGGAGCGGTGCGGTCAGGCGGTCCCAGTCGGGGTCGGCGCGGCCGGGCACGGTGAGGCCGGCGGCGGTCCACAGTGCGGCCAGGTGGGCGAAGATCGGGGTCTCGCGGAGAATCGTTTCGGCGGCTCCGCCGCAGGTCCGGAGGTCGGAGGTCATGCCGGGCACAACGAGTGAATGTGCCGATGGCAACCTCGCCGACGGGTGGGGCGTTCCGGCTCGGGGCATGTGTTGACGGTGGTGGCCCGGCCGTGGGGTCCGCGCGTCGGCGTTCGCCTCGGCCACCTGCGCGGTTTCGTCGACGGGCCGGGTGACCGGCTTCGGAGGCCAGGGGCCGGATGCACCGCGTCCCTCTGCGGCGGTCGGGGCTCGTTGACCCGCGCGGGAGGGGCGGCGGCGCCGCTCGGCCGGGGAGTCACTCCCCCGTCATGCCCTCGGCCCGTGCTGGTGCAGGGGCGGCGTCCGGTGCCGCCGGCCGATCGCCGGGACTCTTCCGGCAGGCCCGGCAGGGGACGTAGGCCCCGCCGTCGGGCGTGGACACGGTTCCCCACCCCTCGCAGATCCGGCACGCCCGCGCGCGTTCGAGGTCGACCGCAGGCAGGAGGGCCGTCGGCAGTGCTCATGGGCTGGCTTCCTCGTGTGGCCGGAAGGGCGGCGCGCCACCGCGCGCAGCTCGCCGGTGGGTGGCGCCACGCGGTCCAGGATCTATCAACATGAAGAATTCATCAACTCAACATGTCATGGATTGCTGCCGAGGCAGCGCCTCCCCGGCAGGAATCGATCGCTTACGGTCAATTCGGCGAGCGAGGCCGCCCGATTTCCTAGGCTCACCCGACAGAAGCGGACACCAACGCGCCGGGACGCCTCCCTGCGCCCGAACGGTCGGAGGAACACATGGCCGGGATCGAGACCTCGCTCAAGGAAGCGATGACCATCGAGGGCGCCATCGGGGCCGCCCTGGGCGACTACACCAGCGGCATGGCGCTCGGGACGGCCGGCCCGAGCGAGACCCTGTCGGTCGCGGCCGCCGCCACGACCGACATCCTGCGCGCCGAACTGCGCGCGCTGGGCCTGGCGGGCCAGGGCGACCAGAAGCCGGAGGACATCCTCATCAGCCTGACCGGCCAGTACCACCTGATCCGGCCGCTCACCCGCCACCCCGGGCTGTTCCTCTACCTGATGCTCGACCGCAGCCGGTCCAACCTGGCCATGGCCCGCCACCAAGCCCGCCGCATCGAGGCCGATCTCGAGCTCTGACGCCCCCTCCAGCAGTCCCCCCGCAAGGGCACGCCGGCGACCGGGGCCGGGGGCGGCACCTGCGCGGCTACGGTCCGGGTCGGGCCGAGGCCTCGGGTCCCTCCCCCGAGCCGCCGGAGGGCTGCGAGGACGGCCTCGACCGCTCCGGGTTTCCCCGCCGAGGCGGAAAGGGGCACGGACGGCCAGCCGGGTAGCCCCTGGCGCGCTGCGTCGCCGGCAGTGCGTCCAGGGCGGGGATCCGGGGCAGCCGCCCGGAGCCGACGCCACTACTCGCAGCACGAGAGCCCGTCCCGAGCCTCCCCGGTTCCCCGGAGCCGCTCGCACCGGAGGTGACGCTCCGTCGGCAGACTGTCTGCGTCGTCTGCCAAGATCACCGCATGGACGAACGCGTGGACGAGCTGCTGGATCCGGAGAACGCCTGGGTCCAGCGGATACGGGTCCGGTTGGCGGCACTTTCGCCCGAGCTGACCGAGCTGGTGCTGCACCTCGCGGCGAGTGGTGAGTTCTGGGACTGGCGGGGCAAGACCAACGGCGTCTGGAAGCGCCGGACCAAGGCACTGCTCAAGGCCGACGGGGCGCCGGAGCTGGTCCGCGAGGCCGTCATGGCGCTCGCCGAGGGCGGTTCGCTGCACAACCGCACCGACCCGAACACCGACTACGGCTGGCTGCGGCCCTCCCCCACCCGTCACCTCGCCAACGGGTTCGCGCTGGCCTGCGGCCTGCTCGGCGGCAAGGGTGCCGACCCGGCGTCCACCGATGCCCTGGTCGAGGTCCTGCTGACCGTCGCCCGGAAGAACGCCTCCGTGCTGGACGGTTACTTCGTGCGCGACGACGACCTCTCCGGCGCGGTCTTCACCGCTCTCGGCGATCTCGCCGCCATGGACGCGCTGTGGACCCTGCACCGCGAGGTCCAGCCCGGCGCCCACTGTCACCTCGTCCTCGTCAGGGTGGTCAAGAAGACGGCGACGCGTCTGGGACTCCTGCCGGAGCAGCTGGCCGAACGGACCGTGCCCACCTGCGGCCTGGACCCCGATCGGACGGTCCGGCTCGGTCCGCCGGCCTGCGGAGCGCCATGGGTGAACCTCTCCTATCAGTCCGTCGTCACCCTCGAGAGCAGCGGCGAGGTAACCGTCGACTGGATCCACTCCGACGGAAGCGATGTCCGCACCCGGTCCCCCTTCCGCTCCCCTAAGGGCTTCAAGGCCCGCCACGGTGACGAGCAGGTGCACATGACGCGGTGGCTCGCCCGGCACGTCGAGTCCACGCTGAGCGCCGAACGCTCCCGGCTCCGCGCCATGCTGCCCCTGGACCGGACCTGGCCGTACGCCGAGTGGGCCCGCCACTACCGGGACCACCCCGTCACCGGGCTGCTCACCCGCACCCTCATCTGGGAGCACCGCAACCCCGACGGCACCTGGACCGCCGGGCTGCCGGCCGCGGACCACGGCCTCCACACCCCGGCCGGCCCATCCGCCGGGGCCCACGACGACACCCTCGTGCGGCTCTGGCGGGCCGACCGCGCCCCCGCCACCCAGCAGCAGGCCCTGGCCGAGTTGTTGGAGAGCCGTGGAGTCGAGCCGTTGGTGCCGCAGTTCGCCGGCTGCTGACTGCCGGCCGAGGCCGACGAAGCCGGGCACCTGCCCCCCGGTCGCCGCTCGTCCGGGGAGATCGGTCCACGCAGGTCGCCGGACCTGGCCGCGTAGGTGAGGCGTGGGAATCCCCCGTCTAGGCTGGCGTGGTGACTGATGAGCAGGAGCGGGTGCAGCCGTCGGGAGTGTGGGCCACGGCGGTGGGGGTGGCCAGGGTGCGGGCGCTGGAGACGGAGCGGGAGGACGCGCTGTTCCGCGACCCCCTGGCGAAGGCCTTCGCCGCCGCCGGCGGCCTGTGGCCGGCCTCGCCGCCGCCCGAGGACGAGGCCGCACGACGCCGTCGGCTGGCCGTGGCGTTCTCCATCGTCATCAGGACGAGGTTCCTCGACGATCTGTTGCTGGAGGCGTCCGCGGCCGGGGTCCGGCAGGTCGTGCTGCTCGGCGCCGGCATGGACAGCCGGGCCTTCCGGACGGACTGGCCCGAGGGCACCCGGCTGTTCGAGGTCGACACCGCCGCGCCACTGGACTTCAAGGCAGCGGTGCTGCACCGGGAGCGGGCCGTCGCACGCTGCCGGCGGATCACCGTCGCGGTGGACCTGCGTGAGGACTGGCCGGGCGCGCTGGCCGCCGCGGGGCACGACCCGGCGCTGCCGACCGTGTGGATCGCCGAGGGACTGCTGATCTACCTGCCCGAGGAGGCGGTGGAGCTGCTGCTCGCCCGGATCGGCGCGCTGTCGGCGGCAGGCAGCCGGATGGGGCTGACGTTGGGCTCGCGCGGCGTGATCGAGCGCTTCGGCGCGGACGCCGTGCCGGGATCAGCGGCGTTCCTGTGGGTCTCGGAGATGCCCGACGACCCGCTGGGCTGGCTGGACGGGCACGGCTGGGACGCCGACGGCCACACCCTGCGCGAGCTCGCTGCCGCCTACGGCCGCCCGATCGGCACCCCGCCGCAACGCGAGGAGCGGCCCGGCGGACTGATCGCGGCCGTCCGCCGGTAGACCCGCCTCCCGACCCCCCGATGATCCCCTGGAACTCCGACGTCGTGGTTGGCGTGGCCGACGAGCATGCGACCACACGACGTGGTCGTGGAAGGGGCCTGTCCGGCGGCGCGTGGCAGTGGCTGTCCGTGGTTTGATCACGAGGCTGCCCGGGCTGACCACCGATGGCCCTGCCCGGCCAGGGGCCGAATTCCGCGGAGGGGGTGTCGTAGGTGGCTGACAGCCGGCTGGAAGCCCGCTATCGCCGTGCCGACATGCACGACCCCGTTCTCGTCTCCACCGAGGAGGACGTCGACGGCCTCATCGACGCCCTCCTGGCAGGGCCGCCGTTCCATGACGCCGCGCATCTCGTCTCAAGGGCCCGGCCCATGACCTGGTCCGGATTTCCGGATCATGAACTCCATGTCGGCGTCAACAGGGACGGCCAGGTCGGGGCCCTGATGCTCTCGGTCCCTGAGACCGGCTTCGTTGCCTCTGTAGGGGCTCCGGGCTCACGAGGTGACGTCGTCCACCACGTCGCCGGCCACTGGACGGAGTTCCCCCTCGGCTCGGAGATCCCGTTGAGTCTCGTCCGAAGCGCCGTCAAAGAGTTTCTGCGCAGCGGTGGCTGTGTCCCTACGTGTGTCGTCTGGAAGCCGGTCGAGGTGGCTGCGGAGGACTTGGACGATGGCCAGGACCCGTGGGGTTCGTCCGGCTGAGCAACACCTGGGCGGTAGTGCCGGTGAACGCACGACGAACCGTGTGAGCCCGCGCGGGTGCAGGTCGGCTGACCGACTGCTCTTCGGCGCGGGTGGTGGCGAGGCGGCAGGCGGCGGTGCCGGTCTCGCTGATGACTCCGCCGAAGGTGAGGCGATCGCCGGGGGCCCTCGGCGATCGGGGACGGCCTCCTGGACGCCGCGGCGGACCGTCCGCTGCCTGCCCGTGGCCCGGTAGGACTCAAGGACGACGGCCGAGCGTACGGGTGCACCCACAGGCGGAGGATCGGTTGGTCCTGTCGGTCGATGGCTGGCGGGAAGGGGCGCCGTATCGTCGGAGCCATGAGCCGAGGACTGCATCTGGCCACCTATCTGCTGGCCTTCGACACCCGCGCCCAGAGCTTGCAGGACCGCACGCGCGCCGGGTTCCTGCTGCGCGCCGCCGCTCTGGCCGAGCTCGCCCACCGGGGTGCCGCGGCCGAGGACGGGACGGGCCGGGTGCAGGTCGTGGACGCCGGCCCCACCGGGGACCGCGTCCTGGACGCGCTGCTCGCCGAACTGGCCGACCGCCCCCGCACCTGGAAGTCGTGGATCAAGCGCAGCCGCGACGACACCCTCGAGGCCGTCGAGGAGCGCCTCGCGGTGCTCGGCATCATGACGATGGCCGACCGCGATCCGTACGGCCCGGTCGCACCGCACCGCACGGTGACGATGGACGACCCGCGCGAAGCCCTGGACCTCCAGGTCCGGGTGGCCGAGCTCGTCCGCGGCGGCGCCCCCGTCACCGAAGCGCCGTACGCCGACGCGGTCCTCGCGGCCCTGGCCGCGCACGGACACCTGAAGCTGGTCCTCACCCGCCACGACCGCAAGGCCAACGCCGGGCGGATCACCGCACTCACCGACCGGCTCGCCGACCGGACCCCGGGCCTGGCCCGGGCGGTGAGCGGGCTGAACCTGACCATGGTCGCCGCCCAGGGCGGAATGGGCGGCAGCTGAGGGCCGTCGGACCGGCTTCGGCGGGAGCCCGCGGGTTCCTGAGGGACTATCCGTGGCGGCCACCGGTCCACGGTGCTGGCGCGCTGACGCGGCGGCAGCTTGGCCGGCGGTGCGAGCAGGCCGGCAGTCGGCGCCGTCGTATACCGAGCCTTCGCGGCATGGGCGAGGACGACCGGTGCCACTCCGGGGGGGTGTGCGGGGTGCCGGTCGGTGCCGACAGTCTTGCCCGGTGCTGATCCACGGATGTGACGATGCCCCGCTGGTGGCCGGGGAAGAACTGCTCTCGCACCCGGGTTCCTGGGCCGCGTACCTGCTGTGGATGTGCGAGTCGGACGACGAGGGCGCCGAACCGGGCGCGGAGTGGTTCGGGGCCGACGAGGCCGATGTCGACGCCGTACACGGGACCCTGCTGAACGCGGAGCTCCGGCCGGTGTTCCGGGTGCCGTTCGGGGGCGGGCACACCGCGGTGGTGGTGAGCCGGAACCTCCCGGACGACGGCGGGGCGGAGTACTTCGTCACCCATCCCGACCGGCGGCGGCACCGCCACCTCGCCACCGTCGACGGCCGCCAGGCGGGCCCGGGCTCTCCTGGCCGGAGCTGACCCACATCGCGAACACCGCCGACCGTACGGCTCCGGGTGTCCACGACCCCCACACCCGGCTGCTGCTCCTGCTGCCCGCGCTCGGCGACGACAGCGCGCCCGGGGACACGGCGGCGGGGCGCAGCCACGCGCGACGGCATCCTGCAGTGCGACGACCCGTACAGCCCGCGCTCGGGCGTGCAGCTGGCCCGGGGCATCAGTGCGGAGCAGTCCGAACGGCTCGCCCTCGCGCTCGGTACCCGGCCCGCCTGACGTCCGGAACCGGCCCACGGCCGGCGGCAGGCAACCCGGGCACCTCCGGGCCGCACGGGACGGGTCCGGCGCCCGCGGCGGTCGACGTCCTGGAGCGGCGCTCCCGGCCGTACGCCGCCCCGGCGGCGGGCCCCGCCAATCACCCAATAGTCCGAAATTGCCCAAATAACCCTAATGGGCGGATGCATTTTGTGAGATGCGCCGCCTTCGGCGCCATTTGCCGGATAAGCCTGGACTCCGGCGCCGCCGGGAGGATAGAAATCCCCAACCCCAGTCGGTCAGTGCACCGACGAACATCCACAGGGGACCTGCACGGCGCCGGTCCGCGACCGCCGCCAAGGCCGTCCGCCCGGTACGCCCTGCACGCCCACCACCCCGACCCTCCTGCCGAGGTGACACCGTGACAGCGATCAACGACCCTCCGCTCGCCGAACCGTCCCGTGCCGCCGGACGGTCCCGGCCTCCGCTGTGCTCGCCGCCAAGGCCCTGCACGGTGGTCGCGACCACCGCCTAGTCGCGGGCCCCGGCCCACGCGCCGAGCCTTTCCGACCCGAGCTCTCCCGATCGTCACCGCCACGACGCCGGGCCCACGGCCGTCCGCCCCTCCCAGCGGACCCGGCCCCCGCCCGCGCGTCCCCCGCCGGCCCGTCCGTCGTGCCGGCTGCCACATCGAGGCCGTCCGCCGTTCGCCGTCCTCCCACGGCCACCGGCACCACGCGGCCGCCCCTCTCCCCGGCGCCCACCACTCTCCCGGCGCCCCTCGATCGCCCCGGTGCGCACCTTCCGTGTCCACCGGGTAGCCCGTGCTGCCCGTACAGGTCTCCCCCGGCCTTCCGTGCAGCCCCCGGCGTGCCCTGCCCCCGCTCGCGCGTCGTGACCGTCCCCCGCCCCCGCCCGTGCGACCTGTCGCCGTCTGTGTACCGGAGTCCCCATGCCGAAGCACGCCCGCCCCCGCCGCGTACCCGCCGTCCTCCTCTCCGGCCGGTGGATCACCACCGCAGCCCTGGCCACCGCGGCCGTCGCGGTCACCACCGCCAACGCCGCCCCCAGCCACTCCAGCGGCGCCGGCACGGCCGCCACGGCCCGGAGCCAGACTCCTCAGCTCGAACCGACGGCCTGGAGCACACATACGTCGGCGCAGACCACCGCGGCGGGCCACCGCACCACCGGCGCCATCCCCGCGCAGCGCACCGGCTCCCACGCCAAGCACTCGGCACTGCCCACCCAGCGCAGCACCAGCCACGCGCACACCGCGGCCCACTCTTCGCACACCGCCCCCGCGACCACCGCGCCGGCGACCAGCACACCGGCCCGCACGGCCCAGGCCCGGACGACGGCCCACCCGACCGCCTCCGCGCCCACCACCACCGCCACCCACAGCACGACGACGCCGACCGCCTCCGCCACCCCGGCCACCACCACCGCCGACCACACGTCCACCCCCACCTGGAGCGGGAGCTCAACCACCGACCGCACCTGGACGGGGTCCTCCGGGAGCAGCACCTGGCAGGCCCACAGCACGTACGGAAGCGGGACCGGCGCCGCCCAGGGGACGTCGCCCTCCGGCACCGCGTCCCCGTCCACCGCGGCGACCGCCCCGGCGACCGCCGCCACCGCGGCCCCGACCACCAAGGCCACCGGCGACCTGGACAGCTGGATCAACCAGGCACTGGCCGTCATGGCCGAGAACCACATCCCGGGCACCTACGACGGCATCTACCGCAACATCATGCGCGAGTCGTCGGGCAACCCGCAGGCCATCAACCTCACCGACTCCAACGCCGCCGCCGGACACCCCTCGAAGGGCCTCCTCCAGGTCATCGACCCCACCTTCCAGGCCTACCACGTCCCCGGCACGTCCACGGACATCTACGACCCGGTCGCCAACATCACCGCGGCCTGCAACTACGCCGCACACTTCTACGGCTCCATCGACAACGTCAACGGCCCCTACTGACGGGCCCAGCACGACGCAGCACGGTGTCACGGCCGTCACGGCGCCGAACCCGATGACGAAGTCGCCGGGTTCGGCGCGGTGGCGCCACGTCCGTCCCCCCGCCCGGCGAGGACCTCGCCCGGTCCGCCGGTGCGGCACGCGTCGGCCGGAGGGCAGTAGCCGTTGCCGTGGTGGGGGTGGCCGTCGACGGACCACACGGCCGGTGCTCGGCAATCGGCCACGCGCGGTCTCCCTTCGCTCTACGCTGGGCGCCTTGCCGGCATGTGGGGAGGGGCTGACGGTGCTTCAGCGTGTGGTGAGGGCGCTCGTGTGTGCGGGCGGCTTCCTGGTGGTGGCGGGCGTGGTGTACGGCGCGGTGAGGGTGGGGGACGGCTGCGGGTCCGGCTTCACTCCCAACTCCGGGCCGATCGTCACGTCGAGCGCGGTGGAGTGCGCCGAGCTCGTAGCCGGCCGCGGGAACCAGGCGTGGATGTTCATCGTGCTGGGCCTGGCCCTGCTGGCCGGCGCCTTCGGGCTCAGCCTCGAATCGACCACCACCGGGCCTGCCGCGGCGACACCTCCCCACCCGGCCGTCCCGGCCGTCGCGCCGGCGCCCCCGGCACCGTCGTCCGCGCCGACCGTCCGGGACGAGGAGCCGAACGACCGGAAGTGACCGCCGGCCATGATGGACGGCGGCACGTCTCAGGTGTCTTCAGAGGAGCGACCATGGCGTTCAGGACCGATGTCGCCGAACGGGACGAGTGGTCCTATGCGCCGGCTGTCGGCGTCGGGCCGCTCCGGTTCGGTATGACCGTCGACGACGTGGTCGAGGCGGCTGCGGCACTCGGCCGGACGGAGGTCGGCGAGTGTGCACGGGACCACGCGCTCTTCTCGCCGACGTGGAAGGTCGACGTCCACCGTCGCGGGGTTGCTCCTTCACCGCCTGCCGTCACGGCCTATGTGAGCCGAGCCGTGGGCCTGTTCTGCATCGCCGCCGATGCCGTGAACGGTCCCCAGGTCGCCCACAACGGAATCCCGCTGGTCGGGAGGGACTTCGCGGGGTTGGAGCACGACACCACCGCGTATGCCGAGGCCATGGACGTGTACGTTCGCTACACGCCCGAGGGCTACGCGGGGCCCGATGATCCCGGGGTCCTCCTGCGCGGGCAACCGGTCGGGCAGGTGCTCCGATCGCGTCCGCTGTTCTTGGTGACGCGCGACGGCGCGAACACCGAATGGGACTCGATGCCCTCCGAGGAGTACCGCTTCAACGGCCGGCCCACTGCCTGACGTGGTGCGCCTCATGGCACCCGGCGCTCCGTGAGGACCGCGCACACGGGCGGAACCGGAGCAGTGCCCACACCCCCGAAGGCCGTGGAGGGCTTCTCCGGCGGCGGTCGTGTGCATCGCCCCGTCGGGACGGACGGCTACGAGGTGCGCAAGGTGGCTCAGTACGTGGACGGCCGACTCGTCCGCGTCGATCGGGATCACCCGCTGCAGGGCCCGGTCGAGCTCGGGTCGGAGCCCGTTCCGTCATGGACGGAGCTCGAGGACGCCGAGGACGTGCACGTCGAGGAGACGTCCGCGGAGTTCTTCGAACGACGGTGGCAGGAGGCGCTCACGGGGTTCATCGGACAGTGCCGACCATCCGGGACTTGATGTGTTGTCACATCCTGACCGGTGGGCCCGCACGGGTGTGGTGTCGCGTTGACCAGGCGGGTGGCGGTCTCGTCGTGGTGGCCGGAGGCCTGGGCGCCGACGAGTGCGGGGGCTCGGGTGCAGGACAGCCGCGGTACGGCACGCGGGCCGGTGTTCAGCCGACCCGACCGGTGCGGCCGTGGCGGGCGTAGCGGCCCGGAGGGATGCCGAGGACGCGCTTGAAGTGGCGGGTGAGGTGGGACTGGTCGTAGAAGCCCGCGGCGGTGGCGACCTCACCGGGTGGGCGGCCGGAGAGCAGCAGTCGGCGGGCGAGGTCGACGCGGCGGGACATCACGTACTGATGGGGTGCGATGGCGAACGCGGCGCTGAACGCCCGCACCAGGTGGGCGGGGTGTGCGTGGAGCAGGGTGGCGGCGCGGTCCAGGGTGAGGTGGTCGAGCAGGTGCGCGTCGAGGAGGTCGCGCAGGTCATGGGCGACTCCGCGGGCCGGCGGGCCGGCGGTGACGGCCGAACCGGGGCGCAGGTGCTGGCGCAGGCGCTCGCCGATCAGGGCGAGCCGGCTCTCGGCCTCGAGTTCGTCGCCGGCGTCGGCGAGGGCGGTGTGCAGTTGGCCGACGCGTCTGCGCAGCACGGGGTCGGTGAGGTCGGGGCCGTCGACGGCGGGGCCGATGAACCGTGCGTCGAGCTGCGTCGTGTCGAGGTAGAGCACCCGTTTGCGGAAGCCGTGGGCGGTGGCCGGTGAGCCGTTGTGCGGGACCTGCGGCGGGAGCAGGCTGACGGTGTCGTCCGGGGTGCCGCGTTCGTGGCGGTCGAGGTCGTAGCGGACGGCGCCGTCGTCGACGATCAGCACCGTCCAGGCGTCGTGGACGTGCATGGGGTACGCGTGGTCGGTGAAGTGGGCGTGGAGGACCTCGACGACGCCCGGGACGGCCGGGCGCCAGGCAGCGACCTCCTGTTTCGGCGGCATGCAAAGAACGTACAAGACGGAGCGGCCGGGCGGCCGGCAGTCTCGTGGCATGAGAACCGACCAGACCGTCGCCCCGGCCGCGACCGCAACGGCGGGGCCGGCCGCCGGGGGCGCACCCGTCCGCTTCGACACGAAGATCGCCGTCCTGCTGCGCGAGGACCTCGAACCGTGGCAGCGGTTGAACGTGACCGCCTTCCTGGTGAGCGGGCTCGGCACGGTCTCGCCCGAGGTGGTGGGCGAGCCCTACGCGGATGCCGACGGCGTCGCCTACCTGCCGATGTTCCGCCAGCCGGTGCTGGTCTTCGAGGGGACGAAGGAGCTGATGGCCGCCGCGCACGGGCGTGCGCTGTCGCGTTCGCTGCCCAGTGCGGTGTTCACCTCCGACCTGTTCGCCACCGGGAACGACCGGGACAACCGGGCCGCGGTGCGGGCCGTGGCCACCGACCGGCTCGACCTGGTCGGACTGGCCGTCCACGGGCCGCGGAACGCCGTGGACAAGGTCCTCAAGGGCGCCCGCATGCACCCCTGACGGGCGGGTCGGGCGCGGCGGCGGTCCCGGCCGGCCGCGTGCCCTCCCCCGGCCTCCGGCGGCGGCCGGTGCGGCGTCGGTCGTCGCCGGCCGCCGCTTGATCCGTGACCGGGCGTCAGCGAGGATGCGGAGTCGGCCGATAGCGGGGGGAGGCATCGTGGGTCTGGGAACGGTGGCGGTGACGGGTGCCGCGGGGACCATCGGGTCCGTCGTGCGCGAGGTGCTTCGGCGCGAGGCGGGGCGGGTGGTCCTGGTCGACCGGGTGCCGCTGCGGCCCGAGGCCGGCAACGAGGAGGCGCACTGCGTCGACCTGCGGGACGCGGCGGCCGTGGAGTCCGCGCTCGCGGGCGCCGACCGGGTGCTGCACCTGGCCGGGATCCCGGACGAGGCGCCGCTCGCGGACCTCCTCGACGTCAACGTGCTCGGCACCCACAACGTTCTGGAGGCGGCACGGCGCCTGGGCATCGAGAGGGTGGTGCTGGCGGGCAGCAACCGGGTGACCGGTTTCCATCCCGTCGGCCGTCGAACGGGGCCGGACGAGCCCGTCCGCCCGGACGGTCTGTACGGGGTGAGCAAGGCGGCGGTCGAGGCGCTCGGGCGGCTGTACGCCGACAAGTTCGGCCTGTCCGTGATCTGCCTGCGCATCGGCAGTTTCGAGCCCGCGCCCACGGAGGCCCGTCACCTGGCGACCTGGCTGAGCCCGCGCGACGCCGTGGGCTACGTACGGGCCGCGCTGACCGCACCGGCCGCCACCCGCTTCGCCACCGTGTACGCGGTCTCCGCCAACGCCCGCCGTTTCTGGGAGCTCCCCGACCCGGCGGTCCTGGACTACACGCCCGTCGACGACGCCGAAGCGTACGCCGCCGGCATTCCGGGGGCGGACCTTCCGGTGGACCCGGCGGCGCCCCAGGGCGGCGTCTACGCCTCGCCCGGGTTCACGCTCCCCCACCTGGGGCGCTGACCGCACTGCCGTAGGCCGACCACCGTGGGCGGCTCACCGGGCGCCGAGGCGGCGGCCGAGCTCCTGGAGGTAGTCGTCGCCGTAGGCGTCCGCGACGTCGGCGAGGTCGATCATCGGCGGGAGGTCGGCCGTGGGCTGCCGTTCGGCGAGGAACACGGCGGTCTCCGCCACGATGCGCTCCTCGTCGGTGGGGGCCAGGTGCAACTGGTCCACGGTCGACTCGCTGGCCCGGATGCGGGAGAGGACCGCGTCGTCCGCGGTGGGGAAGCGCACGAGGTACTCGTGATCGCCGAGTGGTTCGATCCCGATGTCCGCGATCATGGTTCTGTCCCTCTCCTTCTCCGAACCGGTCCGTCGTCGCAGCACGGCACCCGTCCCCGCACGGCGCTTGCCCCGGGCCTGCGGACCCGCGGACACCGTAGTCCCGGCGCCGGCACTCCGCCCGCCGAACCACCCGGGCGTGGCGCCGATCGGCCGTCCCGTCCCCCGAACGGCCCCTCCCGGGCCATCGGCCGACGCGATCGGATCGGTCCGGCGGGCCTTCGGCGAGGACGAGGAGCAGCCGATCGGCCTACGGGAGGGGTGGCACCCACCGGGTCCGGCCGCCCGTGGCGACGGCATTTCCCCGGCCCGCCCGGGTGCGGGCCGGCCGGGGATTGGGGGCTCAGGCGGTGGGCAGGCCGGCGTAGGCGCGCAGCTCCGTCCGGTCGGCGGGGATGTCCCAGCCGCGCAGGATCTGCAGGAAGTTGCCCCAGCACCAGGTGTCGTCGCCGAGCGAGGCCAGGGTGGTCACCAGGCGCTGCTGGCCGTGGTCCAGCTCGGCGAAGGGCGGCAGGTCGGCGTGCGAGGAGCCACCGAAGGCCAGGCGGAGGGCGGCGGCGGTGACGGGGAAGGCGGCCGGCCCGGATGCCCGAGCGAGCCCGGTGGTCACGGCGTCGAGGGCTTCGGCCGGGTAGCGGTCGGCGACCTGGGTGAGGGCGAGGGCGGCGTACCCGTTCAGGTCACCGTCCTGGAACGGGACCGCGAGCTCCTCGCCGTCCGGTTCCTCGGCCTCGACGGCGGCGAGTTCGGCGAGCACCTCCGCGTCGACGGCGGCCTCGGCACCGGTGCTGCCGAGCCGGGCCAGGCCGATCGCGGCACCCCAGCGCACCACCGGCTCGTCGGCGGCGAGGAAGGGCCGCAGCCGTTCCACGGTGGCCGCGTCGCCGAGCAGTCCGGCCGCGATCAGCGCGGTGGCGGCGACCGCGGGGACCTGCTCGCGGTCGGCGAGGTCCAGCAGCTGCGGCAGGACGGCCGCGGCCTGCTCGGGGAACCAGGCCAGCACGTGGCAGGTCGAGGCCCGGACGGCGGGTTCCTCGTCGGACAGCAGCGCGGCCAGCGCGGGCACCTCCCGCGCGACGGCGTCGTAGGCCGCCAGTTCGGCCTCGTACGCGCCGAGGTGGCGGTCGTAGTCGAAGGTCCTGCGCTGGAACTCGCGGACCCGGCGCTCGCCGTCGTCGGCGGCCCGCGCGACCCAGTCGTCGTACTCGGCCGTCGTCGCGGCCGCGCCCTTGGCCCGCAGGTCCTCGACCCCGCGCCGCCACGCCGCGACCGCCACCCCGTCGGGGAGGTGCGCCTCGTCGTAGCCGATCGCCAGGCCCGACATCAGCTCCAGGGCCTGGGCCCGGCCGCGCCGGGAACGGTCCGCGGCCATGCGGGCCAGGAAGGGCACCGCGAAGGCCGAGGCCTGGTAGCGGCTGCCCTGGTGGAAGATGTTGCCGTACAGGGCGTGCAGGGCGCGGCCGCGATCGTCCCGGCCCTCGCCGCACAGGGCGCGGAGCTGGTCGGGGACGTCGCCCGCCGGCCCGTAGGCGTGTTCCAGGGACGCCCAGTCGATGTCGTCCAGTCCTGCGAACACGCTGTCGTTGTTCTCGCTCGTCACGGGTGAGAACCTCTCACACCGCACTGACACGCCGTTCCGCCCGCGGGTCTCCCCCGCGGGCGGTGCGACCGCTGCCGTCAGGGGGTGGCGTACCGGGTCACCTCGATCAGCCGGCACGAGGTCTTGCCGGCGGCCGTGGAGGTGCCCTGCGCCTTCTGGACGCTCTTCTGGTTGGGGGCGAGGCCGTTGGTCGCGGCCATGCCCTCCCCGATGCGGGTGCCGGCGCCGTCGAGGAACTCGACCTGCACCATGTAGTTCGACGCCTTCGAGCTGTGGTTGGTGATGGTGAGCTCGGCGGACGGCCAGTGCAGGGTCGAGTCCACCGAGCACTTGGTGATCTCGACGTCCTTCGCCTTGTCACCGTCACCGGCCGGGGCGGGCGCAGCGGCGTCGCCGGCGGCGGGCGGTGCGGCCGCGGACGGCGCGCCGGCGGCGGGCTGGGCGGGAACGGCTGCGGCGGTGGACTTCTGGGTGCTGCTGTCGGCCGGGGGCTCGCAGGCGACGGCGCCGGTGAGCAGACAGGCGGCGGCCAGGACGAGGGTGATGGGGCGCATGGGGTCCTCTGTGGAATGAGCGGTGAGGGCCAGAACGTATCGATGTACCGGTCGGTAGAACGACGGGTTCCTGTTCCGTGATGTCCACGAGACCGGTTGGTGACGGTCCGTCAGATCCGGTCATTCTCGATCACTGGTTGACAGGTCAATCGGATGGCCCGAGCGGAGTCGCTGAAACGGCAGGGGCGAGCACAGCGGACAGTCACGAAAAGGGCGTTCTGCTACTCGTCGTAGCCGGTCCCGGGCTGAGTGGCGTCACCCTACGGGCTGCGGGACCATGGCAGTTGGGGGTGTCGGAGCAGCGTGGAGGAACCGATGGAGCTCCGGAACGATTTCACGGACGATCAGAACAAGGTGATCGACGAGGTCACCGCGGAGCTGGAGGAACTGATTCTCGATCAGGTCCGGACGGCCCATGCAGCGGCGCGGGAGAAACTGGCGGCCGCCGGAGTCCATGTCGATCCTGAAGGCCGTTACTGCCACAATTGCCTGAATTCAGGGCACCCTTGCGACAGCTACGTCCCGGGCTTCATGGGGCAGTGCAAGAGGTACAGCTGCCATCACAGCGAGGCCGTCCACAATCATCCACGCTAAGGGGTGTCCCGTAATCGACCGTTGAGATGGCCGGAACGAGGTGGGCTGATCGCCGGTGGGTCGGGCTATGCGGCCTGGAGAAGGTTGTGGAGGCGGGCGATGCCGAGCATGGCGTGGTGGACGCCGTCGCCCTTGAGCCGGCCAGAGCGCAGCGTCCACTCCCTCCCCGTCCGCGACGATCCGTCGAGCCGGTGCGGCTCTTCTCGATAGCAACCCGCCTCAGGCCTTGACGGACGGGATCTGACGTCGTGCCATGAGAGGACACACCGCGACGGGGGGGATGACACGATGGCGGCAGAGGGACATGACGGACCCAGTGGCGAGCCCGAGAGTCACGATGAGGTCCCGCAGAGCAGCGCTCCGAAAAACTCACTTGGCAAAGACTTCGCCCATGTGGCTTGGATCGTCCTGGCTCTCCTCGTCTTCGGGCTGATCATGACCGCGGCATCCGGCGCCGGCGATTGCTCTCCTCACTGCGACGGCAACACGGGACCCTTGTGGCACTGATCACCGAGCTGCCCGCGAACCTGGCCACCACCGCGCTGGTCGCCACCACCGGTTCGCTGCTGCGGCGCCGTCGCCGGGGCCTTGCGGTCGACGATGCGGTCGGCAGCCGACTTCGACACTCCGGACAGCGGCGCCAACTGCCGCAGCGGAGGTTGGCCCGCCAGTATGCGGCGGCGAGCTGGCTCCCGGAGCAGTGATCACGGCTGGGATGATCTCGCCATGGCTGGTGTGATCACGGCGTCGGAATCGTCCTGGATAACCCCGTTCACCGGGCTGAGCCCGCGCGCCTTCCGCAAGCTGATGACGGCGCTCTGCCGAGAGGGCGCTGACACCGTGCGGCCGGGCCGGCCCTGGAGTCTTCCGCTGGAGGACCGGGTCCTGCTGGTCGCGGCCTGCTGGCGGACCAACCTGTCACCGCGGCAGCTCGCGCCGCTGTTCGGCGTGTCCGAGTCGGCGGCCGACCGCATCATCGACCACGTCGGCCCGCTGTTGGCGCTCAGGCCCCGGCGGCGGTTCCGCAAGGACACCGTGCTGATCGTCGACGGCACCCTGGTCCCCACCCGCGACCACACCATCGCGGAGAAGTCGAAGAACTACAGGTACTCCACCAACCACCAGGTGGTCATCGACGCCCACACCCGGCTGGTCGTCGCTGTCGGCAAGCCCCTGCCGGGCAACCGGAACGACTGCAGGGCATGGGAGGAGTCCGGCGCCAAAGCGGCCGTCGGCCGGACAACCACGATCGCCGACGGTGGCTACCCGGGGACCGGCCTGGTCATCCCGCACCGACGCTCCAAGGGCGGCGAACTCACCGAGTGGCAGGCCGAGCACAACCGTGAACACAAGCAGGTCCGAGCCCGCGTCGAGCACGTATTCGCCCGGATGAAGACCTGGAAGATCCTGCGGGACTGCCGCCTCAAGGGCGACGGCGTCCACCACGCCGTGCTCGGCATCGCCCGTCTGCACAACCTGATCCAGGCCGCATGAGCCATCACACTCGCGGTCGACCGGCCGCGCCTCGAACCACTAAAGATCAATTACGGGACACCCCTTAGGAGCCCGGCACGGACCGCCTCGGCGGCCCTGCGGTGCGATCCCCCGCCGCAGGGCCGCCGCCCGGTCAGCGCTTGGTGATGGTGATGTGACGGATGTTCACGGGCAGGTTCGGGAAGCCGTCGCCGGGGCTGTTCTGGTCGTCCTCGCCGCCCGCGGCGATCTTCTGCAGGATGTCGAGGCCCGCGGTGACCTGGCCGAACGGCGTGTAGTTGGGCGAGAGCTTGGTGTCCTTCCAGACGAAGAAGAACTGGCTGCCGTTGGTGTTCGGGCCGGCGTTGGCCATGGCGACCGTACCGGCCGGGTAGGTGGCGCCCTCCAGGTTCTCGTCCGGGAACGAGTAGCCGGGGCCGCCGCTGCCGGTGCCGGTCGGGTCTCCGCACTGCAGGACGAAGATGCGCTGTGTGGTGAGCCGGTGGCAGTGGCTGCGGTCGAAGTAGTCGTGCTCGGCCAGGAAGCGGAACGAGAAGGTGGTGCACGGGGCCTTGTCGGTCAGCGCCTTGAAGGTGATGGCGCCCTGACTGGTCCGCAGTGTCGCGCTGTAGGGCTTGGCGGCCTTCTTGGCGTCGAAGACGGGGATGCCCTTGAAGTTGTCGGCCGGGACCGCCGGCGTGTAGCTGCAGGCGGTGGCCGCCGTCGGGGTCGCGGCGGCCGGCAGGGCGACCGCCGCGGTGCTGGACAGGGCCATCGGCAGGGTGATCAGGGCGGTGAACAGGGCCCAGGTCTTGCGCTTCACGTGGCAGCCTTCCGGGTGGAGTTGGCGCGGACCCGTCATTCATGCCCGCCCGGACGGCACCCATGCACCGTCCTGGTGTGCACCCACGACCTTGGGTACGCGCCGTGGTCCTCAGGAGGCCGGCGGGGTCCGGTCGGCGGGCAGGCCGGACCGGGTGAGGACGGTGGCGAGGCTGTAGTGGTCTTCGTCGGCGACGATCCGGCCGTGGGTGTCGAGGTCGAGGTGGGTGGTCATCGGCACGGCGAAGGCCTCGGGCGCGGCCTTGAGGTGGCCGGCGTAGACCGCCTCGACGGTGATGCGGCTGCCGTGGCGGCGGGTGGTGCGGACGGTGACGTGCAGGTCGGCGATCAGTCCGTCCGCGCGGGCCTTCCAGCCGGAGATCTCCTGGCGGCCGCGGAAGGTGATGCCCACCGCGAGGTCGGTGTAGGTGCCGTCGACGGTGAACAGGGCGCGCCGAGTGCCCGCGGGTCGGTGCCGTTCCAGGCGCAGGCCCAGGCGGTGACGATCCTCGACAGGTGCCCTTCGGTGCCCTGCGCGGCAGCGGCGGTGGTCGCGGCGGTGGTCGCGGCGGTGGTCGCGGTGGTGGCGGCGGTGCCGAGGGCTGCGGCGGCGACCAGCGCGGCCGCGGCACGGGAGGCGCGGGCGGGACGCGCGGGACGGGACATCGTGGTGGCTCCTTCGGGTGAGGGCTGGCGGGGTGGGGCCGCGGCGGTGCGGGTGTCGGCACCGCCGCGGCCGACGGGCTACAGGGGGCGGGGCTGCGGTCAGCCCCGGGCGGCGGCGCCCCGGGCGGTGTCTGGGGGTGGTCGGGGATCCAGGAGCCGTGGATGCCGGCGGTCACCCGCCGGGGCAGGTGGACGGTGGCGACCGGGTCGAGCCGGAGGCGTCGAGGACGAGGAGCTGGGAGGCGTCCTGCTTGAGGTCGGAGACGACCGTGAGCAGGTGGCCGTCGTCCTCGCTGGTGGCCCCGGCGGGGACGAACACGGCCTCACCGGGCAGCCGGGCGTCGCCGACCGCGTGGATGCGGCGGGCGCCGGTGGTGCGGTCGTACTTGACGACTCCGTAGCTGCCGAAGCCCTTCTCGTCGGGGAAGGAGACGGCGTACTGGTAGCGGTTCTCGCGGCCGAGGTACTGCTCGTTGAGGGTCGGGAACTCCACCGCGAGGTCGTCCACGATCTGCTCGTCGACGGTGCCGGCGGCCGGGTCGATCCCCCAGCGGCGGGTGCAGGACCGGGCGTTGGGCTCGGCGCCGCGTCCGGGCGCGCCGATCCACCAGTTCCAGGAGAGCCGGAAGCCCTCGCGGTCGACGGTGGGGCCCTCCAGGACGATTCGGCCGCGGCCGTCCTCGTAGGCGTTGGCGACGTGCAGCATGTTGCCCGGTTCGACGGAGTACCAGCGGATCTGCCCGGCGCCGTCGCGGCCGCGCGGCATGACGCCGATCCGGGCGGGCTGCCGGTCGCTCCAGCCGTAGGGGATGCCGGAGTGCTCGCTCGGGTCGAAGGTGACGTTGCCCTTCATGAAGACCACGTGCCGGCGGGTGACGGCGAAGTCGCGCTTGAGGGAGGCGGTCGTTCCCGGGATCTCGGCGCTGTGGACGAGCTCGCCCTTGGCGTCGGCGACGTGGTACGTCAGGTAGGGCGGGAAGGGCGAGGACCCGAAGAAGTGGAGCTCCCCGGTGACCGGGTCCTCCTTTGGGGTGCGCGGTCATCGCGCCGCACTGCTTGCCCTCGAAGTCGAAGGCGCCGACGGTGTCCAGCTCGGGGGTGAGCTCGAACGGCAGGTTCGACTCGCAGAGGGCGAGCAGCCGGCCACCGTGTTCGATGACGTGGGTGCCGGCGGTGCTGGCGGTCAGGTCGGGGCCGTTCTCGGTCATGTAGGGGGCGCCGTCGAGGGCGGGGGTGTGCACCCAGTGTGACCGAAAGCGATGGTTGGCGGTTGAAGCTGATAGTTGGCGGCACAGGCGTCCCAGCACGAAGCGTGGCCGCGACTTTCCTGGATAGCTGACACCCGGTCGCGGTGGTTGACACCAGGGGCTGGGGCGCGGGGCAGGCGGAGCGCTCAGTCTCCCCGTGCCTTCTCGGCGGTAACGGCCCAGCGCTCGTGGTCCCTCCACTCGCCGTTGATGAACTGGAAGGCGGCTGAGTAGCCCTCGCGCTGGAAGCCCAGGCGTTTGACGAGGTTCAGCGAGGAGGTGTTGTCCGGCTGGATGTTCGCCTCCAGCCTGTGCAGTTCCAGCTGGTCGAAGGCGAGCTGGATCACGAGCCCCAGCCCTTCGGTCATGTATCCATAGCCTGTCGTGGAGGCGTAAGCGGTGTACCCCAGAGTTCCGCTCTGGAGCGCGCCCCGGACGATGTTGTTGATATTGACGCCACCCACGATCTCGCCGGTGCTGCGAAGGCAGATCACGAAGCCCTCATGGGTGGGCTGTTCGAACCGCTCAAGGTAGCTCTCGAACGCTTCCGCCGTGTTCTCACGAGCGCCCAGCCAGCGGCGAAGCATCTCGGCGCTCTCCTGAGCCAGCGCTGTGAGCTCCGCGTAATCCTGAAGGCAGACGTGGCGTACGGCTACTCGCGGCCCCTGCAGGAGGTAACTGGCGCTTGTCATCCGGGAATCCTATGCAGCCTCCTCCGTTCTCGTTTCGTTGAGTTACGGTCAGTTCCGAAGACTTGCCTCCCGAGACGGGCCGCTGGTGCTGCTGGGCGTGCGTGAGCACGGCAGCGCAGGCGAAGATCCCGTCGACTTCGAGTCATTTGGACGGGTTGATCACCCCCTACGGCGGGGATACGGCGGTCCGGGTACGGCTACGGCTCGGGGACGACTGGCTGCGGCGGTGGAGTACAACGTGGCGGGCGGGTGCGGGCGAGGTCTGCTGGCCGGTACGGGATATGGCCCACGTGCCGGTGCTGTCGTCCAAACCGCTGCGCGGGTTCTCCCGGCAGGCCAAGCAGCGGCACCGCCCGGGCCTGGAGAAGATGACGTCGACGGGGGTCTGTCCAATGAACGGCTCTGGCGCACATTCGGTGGTGACGCGTGGTGACTATCGCTACTTACCGCGATCTGACCAGCTCAAAACGGAAGTCGGCGGGCTGTTCCCTGGGTGCGTCGACGGCAGGGGCAGCGCCCCTGGGCGGACACCAAAGCAGGCTCTACCAGGCACAATTCCCCAGGACTCTCTGTCACCACCGGATACGCGCCAGAGCCGTTCTTTTTACAGACCCCGGGGTGACGCCGGGCTTGGGGTTGTGGCCGTTGCGGAGCAGTCGGCCGGTCAGCTCGGGGGCAGGGTGCCCTCGACGGTGAGCGCGGTGGCGGTGATCTCGTCGGCGACGGGGGCGTAGTGGCCGGTCAGGTACGGCTTGTCGGTGGTCATGACGGGATCTCTCCTTCGATGGGTGGGTGGTGGTGTGCCGAACGGGCGCCGGGCCTCGGGGACGGCACGGCGGTGGTGTGGCCGGCTCGCCGGGCCGGTCAGGCCTCGGGGAGCAGCGGGGTCGGGGCTGCCGCGGCCGGTTCGGGTGCTCCGGACGTGCGGCGGGTGAGGAACGCGGCGAGCAGGGCGGTGGCGGCCAGGACGGCGGCCGAGGCGGTGAAGGCGGCCCGGTAGCCGGCGGTGAGCGCCTCCGCGTGCGGCTGCTGCGTGGCGGCGTTGGCGGTGACGGAGCCGGCGAGGCCGGCCAGTGCGGCGAGGCCGATCGCACCGCCGACCTGGCGGGTGGTGTTGACCAGTCCGCCTGCCAGGCCGGCGTCCTGGGCCGGGAGGCCGTCCACGGCGAACGCGGTGAGTTGGACGAAGGCGGCGCTGAGGCCGAGTCCGACCAGGATGCTCGGACCGAGGACGTCGGCCAGATAGCTGCCGTCGGCGCCGATCCGCGACAGCCGGAGCAGGCCTGCGGCCTCGGTGAGCAGGGCGGCGACCGCGGTCGCGCTGACGCCGATCCGCCGGGTGACCCTCGGGGCGAGTGCGGAGCCGAGCATGTTGGCGGCGGCGAGCGGGAGTTGGCCGACGTCGGTGGCCAGCGGGCCGGAGCCGAGGACGAGTTGCTGGTAGAGCGGCAGGAAGAAGTACAGGGCGATCCACACCGAGCCGAGCAGGCCATCAGCAGGTTGCCCGCGGCGACCCGGCCGGTGGCCAGCAGTCTCGGTGGGATCAGGGCGTTGGGGCGGCGGAGTTCGACCGCGGCGAAGGCCGCGAGCAGGACGGCGGCTGCGGCGAGGGCGCCGAGCACTCGGCCGTCCGCCCAGTCGGCGCCTCGGACCGCGGTCAGCCCCCAGACCAGGGAGGTCAGGGCGGCGGTGACGGTGACGGTGCCCAGCAGGTCGGACCTCCCGGCCCGGAGGCCGGTGCTCGCGGGGACGAGGACGACCGCGGCGGCGAGGACGAGCACCGTGCCGAGCCCGACGCAGTGGAAGATCCACGGCCAGCCCCGGGCCCGGGTGAGCGCTCCGCCGAGCAGGACTCCGCCCGCCCCTCCCGCGCCGGAGACGGCGCCCCACACCCCGAGGACGCGGCCGCGTCCGGGTCCGGGTCCGGGCGGGTGGGTGTCCAGGGCGAGGGTGAGTGCGGCGGGGGCGATGGCGGCGGCGCCGATGCCCTGGAGGGCGCGGGTCGCGATCAGGACCGCCGGCGAGCCGGCCGGTCCCGCGGCCGGCGAGGCGACGGCGAAGAGGGCGAGGCCGGCGATCAGCACCCGGCGGTGGCCCAGGAGGTAGCCGGCCCGGCCGCCGGCCAGCAGCGCGGCGAACGCCAGGCCGTAGGCGTTGACCACCCAGGTGGTGCCGCCCTCCGACAGGCCGACGCCGGTGCGGATCTGCGGCAGGGCGACGTTCACGATCGAGGCGGCGAGCATGACGGTGAACTGCGCCGCGGCGAGCACCGCGAGGACGGCCGCGGGCCTGCGGGTGGGCGGCATCCGCCCCTGGGGTGTTCCGTCCGGCTGTGTGCGGGGGAGGTTCATGCCGCACAGCGTGCTGCCGGGCGGTGTCCACTCTCCAGGTCCGGCAGGAGCGGGGACCGTCCACTCCTGTCCGGACCTGTCCACCCGCCGGACGCCGTGGTGCCGGCGGGTGACGGCGGGTGACGTGCGGGGTCAGCCGGCCAGGCTGCCGACCACCTTGGTCGGGCTGATGCGCAGGACGACCCGCAGGACCTCGGCGGGCAGGTCGAGGTACTCCTGGCCGGCGCCGGGGCCTTCGTACTGTTCGGCGAGGGCGGCCGCGAGGGCGCGGCCGGTGTCCTCGGTGACGGTGGTGAGCCCGCGGATCTCGACGTACCGGTCCGGGTCGGCGGGGTCGTACACGGTGAGGCTGGCGCGGGGGTCGCGGCGCAGGTTGCGTTCCTTGCGGCGGCCGGCCGCGGTGGAGACGAGCAGGTCGTCGCCGTCGCGGCCGACCCAGACCACGGAGGTCTGCGGGGCCCCGTCGGGGTTGAGGGTGGCGAGGACGGCGGGGATCGGCGCGTCGATCAGCGCCCGGACGGATTCGTTCAGCTGGGTCGTCATTCGGGCGAGGCTACCTGGCGCCCGGTCAGGTCCCCGTAGGGGTGGGGTCAGCCGCGGGTGAAGGTCCCGAGGCCGTCGTGGTCGAACTGCTCGACCACCACCGAGGTCGCCCGCCCGTCGGGGCCGACGGTGAAGGTGACCCCGGAGAGGCCGACGGCGTTCTCCCCGCGCGTCTGGAAGCTGAACACGTCGCCGTCGTAGTGCTGGAGCGGGAACTGCAGGTTGTCCGGTCCGAGGCTCATGACCAGCTTGCCGTCCCGCGAGGTGACGGTCATCGGCCCGAAGTACCCGTTGGTGTAGGTGCCGAGGTAGGCGGAGTCCGGCTTGGCCGGGGCGGCGCCGGCCGGGGGCTTGGTGTAGTCGGTCGGCGAGACCTGGCCTCCGGCGGCGGCGGGCACGACCCTGCCCATGAAGCCCAGCCAGTCGACCGTCTCGTGGCCCTCCTGGGCGACGTCGAAGAACTCCTCGGCCACCGCCTCCGGGACGCCGATCGGCTGGCCGTTGGTCAGCACGACGATCCCGAGCTGCTCGGAGGGCAGCAGGGTCACCACGGTCGCCGCGCCCAGGTCGAAGGCACCGGAGTGGTTCAGCCGCAGTCGGCCGCGGGAGTCGTAGGTGACGTTCCAGCCGAGGCCGTAGAAGCCGGCGTTGCCCGCGGGGGCGTGCGGCGGGTTGGAGACGACGTGCGGCAGCCGGGTCTCGTTCAGCGCCGCGGCGTCGACGACCTGCCGGCCCTCGAACGATCCGTCGGCGAGTTGCAGCCGCATCCACCGGGTGAGGTCCTGCGCGGTGGAGCTGACCCCGCCGGCGGGGGCCTGCGGGTCCGGGTTCTGGGTGGTGCTGACCTGCCAGCCGGAGTCCGTCCGCACGTGCGGTGCCGCCTTGTTCGCGGCGCTGTCGTAGGCGGAGCGCAGCGAGCTGGTGGAGTTCATCCCGAGCGGCTTGTAGACGACGTCCGCCGCGAGGTCCTCCCAGGCGACCCCCTTGGCCTTGGCGACGGCGACGGCCGCCTCGGTCAGGCCGTAGTTGGTGTAGGCGTAGCTGGCCCGGAACGGTGCGAGCTGGTGGTCGCGCAGGTGCTGCAGGATGTAGTCGCGCTGGTAGCCGAGGTCCTCCAGCAGGTCGCCGGCGTGGTCGGGCAGTCCGCTGCGGTGGGAGAAGAGGTCGGCGATCGTCACGTGGCTGCTCACCCACGGGTCGGCCAGCGCGAAGCCGGGGTCGTGGGCGGCGATCGGGTCGTCCCACTTCACGGTCTTCTGCCCGACCGCTCCGGAGACCACGGTCGAGCCGATCGGCTTGGAGAGCGAGGCGAGCTGGAAGACGGTGTCCGGGTCGACCGTCTCCGGTGAGCCGAGGCGGCGGACTCCGTAGCCCTTCAGGTGGACGACCTTGTCCTTGTGCACGATGGCGACGGCCGCGCCCGGCACGCCCGTCCTCGCCATCGCGTTCTGCACGTAGCCGTCGATCTGCGCCACCGCGGCGGAGACCTGCTGGTCCGTCAGCTGGGGTGGCGGCTGCGGCGGGGGTGCGGTCGCCGGGGCGGACGAGGGGCTGGGTGCGGGTGCGACCACCGGGCCGTTCGCCGGCCCGGCGGTGCAGCCCGCGAGGAGCACTCCGGCCAGCAGCGGCACGGCCGCGCGCGACCCGGGCCCGGTGCCCGTCCGGCCACCGTGACGAACCATCGACCACTCCCCTCGTCCGGGCGGCGCGGCCCCGGTGCGGCGGCGCCACCACGCGAGTATTGGTCGGCGCGGGGCCGCCCCGGGTGCCGCCGCGCGCCGGGGTGCGCGCAATCCACCCGTCCAGCGGCGGCGGGCGGCGGCTCAGTAGTGCGGGTCGGACAGGTGGACGCCGAGGCTCTCCAGGCCGGACAGGAAGACCTCCACGCCGACCGCCGCCAGCAGCAGGCCGAGCAGCCGGGACAGCACTTCCAGCACGGTTCCGTGGGTGCGTTGCAGCAGCGGCGCGAGCAGCAGGACGCACACGCAGTCGATGGCGATCACCAGGACGTACATGCCGGCGACGGTCGTCCGCCAGCCCCAGGTGTTCTCGTCGAGCGAACCGAGCAGCTCCGCCGTCACGGCGAGCGGGCTGACGATGTACGGGAGCAGCAGCTCCCGGACCCCTTCGAACATCGGGTGGAGCGAGTCCTCGTCCTCCTCCTCGCCCTCGCCGAGGTGGATGCCCATGACGAGGGCGACGGCGTAGATGAAGAAGATCACCCCGCCGGCGAGTTGCAGGGACTGGTCCGAGACGTGGAAGAACGAGGTCAGGACCTCGGCCGTGTAGGCCATCAGGATGCCGACCGCCGCCGCCAGCACCGAGCTGACCATCGTCAGGCGGCGCATCTGCCCGATCGTGCGGGTGCGGCTCAGCCGGGCGAACGCGATCAGCACCTTCTGCGGGCCGATGACCGCGAAGAAGGTCACGAAGGCGGTGACGGTGGTCAGGTCGCGCATCCCCTCATCATCGGGGGCGCCTGCCCGCCGCCCGGCACGACGCGCCTGGCACGTCGGCCGGGCGGCGCACCGGCCGGCGGGGGGTCAGGCCGGGTCCGCCACCGGGGCCGCGGGCTCGGTCCGGGTCTGCGGCCCGGTTGCGGACGGCACGGTTGCGGGCGGGACGGTGCGGGGGCGGCCCAGGTGGTTGAAGAGCAGGTTGAGGGTGACCGCCAGCAGGCAGCCCGCGGAGATGCCGGAGTGCAGCACGGTGCCGATCTGCTCCGGGAAGGCGTGGTAGAAGCCGGGGTAGGCGATCGGGAAGATGCCGAAGGCGAGGCTGACCGCGACGATGATCGCGTTGGAGCCGACGTTCAGGTTCGCCGCGCCGAGGGTGCGCAGGCCCGCCACCGCGACCGACCCGAACAGCACCACGCCCGCTCCGCCGAGCACCGGCTGCGGCACCAGCGAGACCAGCCCGCCGACGACCGGCAGCAGGCCCATCACCACGAGGAGGATCCCGGCCAGGGCGACCACGAAGCGGCTGCGGATCCTGGTGAGCGCGACCAGTCCGATGTTCTGGGCGAAGGCCGAACAGATGAAGCCGTTGAACACGCCGCCGAGGGCCGTCGCGATGCCGTCCGCCCGCAGGCCGCCGGAGATCGTGCGGTCGTCGGCGGGCTTCTCCACGATCTCGCCCAGCGCGATCATGTCGGCGGTGGACTCGGTCATCGAGACCACCATCACGACCAGCATCGAGACGATCGCCGCGGCCTCGAACCGGGGCGCGCCGAAGGCGAACGGGTGCGGCAGCTCGACGAGCGGCAGGCCAGCGAGCGCATGGGCGTCCACCTTGCCGAACGGGATCGCCACCAGGGTTCCGACGAGCAGGCCGAGGAGGATCGCGATCCGCTGGAAGAAGCCGCGCAGGAAGCGGTGGAACAGCAGCACGGACACCAGGGTGACGGCGGCGAGGCCCAGGTTGCCGAGCGAGCCGTAGTCCCGCGCCGCGGCGTTGCCGCCCTGGGCCCAGTTCCCGGCGACCGGGAGCAGCGAGACGCCGATCAGGGTGATCACCGTGCCGCTGACCACCGGGGGGAAGAACCTGACCAGCCGGCAGAAGACGGGGGCCAGCAGGAAGCAGAAGAGTCCGGCGACCAGTGTGGAGCCGAAGATCAGCGGCAGCGCCGCGTCCTTCTTCGCCTCGATGACGGCGAGGATCGGCGAGACGGTGGCGAAGGAGACGCCGTTCACGAAGGGGAGCCGTGAGCCGATCCGCCAGAAGCCCAGGGTCTGCAGCAGGGTGGCGATGCCGGCGATGAACAGGCTGGCGGCGAGCAGGGTCGTCAGCCGGGCCGGGGTCAGGCCGGCCGCCGCGCCGATGATCAGCGGCGGTGCGGCGACCCCGGCGTACATGCTGGCGACGTGCTGGAGGGCGACCGTCGCCATCCGTCCGGGCGGCAGCAGTTCGTCGACGGGGTGCGGCGGGGTTGCGGGCTTCACGGGCGCTTCGCGACGTCCCATGTACGGTCCTCCACATCCGAGGTGGCTTCGGGCCCGGGGACGGCGGCCGGAACGGGACACGGCGACGTCGGGACGACCCTGGCGGACGGCGGTGCCGTCGCCCACCTGCCGGTGCCCGCGGCGAACAGGCCCGACCCATGAACAGATCCGCGATGCGGAACACGGGTTCCGCCATTCGGTTCCACAGAATGTAGAAAGCTCGCCCCCGTTGGTCAATGGCTCCGACCCGATTGCTCCGCCCCGGAGCAGCGCCTGTCGCTTCCTCCAGGCCGCCCCTCCCCCACCGCCGCCTCGACGCCAGCCGGGCGCACCAGCCGAAATGACCCGCCGAGTGCGGCGCGCGTCGACGGTCCGTACGGCGGGGCGGGCGGTCAGCCCGACCGGGCGGCCCGGAGCGAGTCGAGCATGACGGCCTCGGTGCTGCGGAGGTACTCCTCGGCCGCCCGTTCGGCGCGGCCCTCCTCGCCGTCGGCGACCGCGCGGACGACCGGGGCCAGCCGGTCGGCGGCTTCGGCCGGGTCCTCGAACGGCGCGCGCAGGGCGCCGCGGACGGGGAGGTAGGCGTTGAACAGCGTGTTGGTGAGCAGCAGGTAGACCCGGTTGCCGGTGGCGCGCGCCAGCTCGCGGTGCACCTCGATGTCGGCGAGCTGGGCGGCGTCGCCGTCCGGTGCGTCCCGGACGGCCTGGAGGAGTTCGCCGAGGCGTCGGGCGTGCCGGGCGGTGCGGCGGGCGGCCGCACCGCGGGCGACGACGGCGCCGATGTGGCGGCGGACCTCGAACACCTCGGTGAGCCAGCCGGGGTCGTGCGCGGCGAGCATCGGCAGGAGGTCGGCGCCGCCCTCGTGGAGGAAGTCGCGGATCCGGGTGCCGATGCCGTGCCGGGTGCTGATCAGTCCGGCCTGTTCGAGGCGGGACAGGGCGTGCTTGAGGGTGGTGCGGGTGACGCCGTAGCCGGCGGCGAGGTCCCGCTCGGGCGGCAGCAGGGCGCCGGGCAGGTGGATGCCGTTCAGGATGTCCTGGCGCAGTCGGTGGGCCAGCAGGTCGACCACGGAGCGGCGTTGGATGGTCTCGGGCGGCACCGGCATCGGTCTCCTCGCTCCTGGGCTGCCGTGGCCGGGTGGCCCGGCCTCCGGTCGGGAGTCAATCCGGTGGCGGACGGACCGTCAAGGCCTCCACGGCCGGGCCGTCGACCGCACCTCACCGGCCGCCCACCTCGGCGTGCGCGGTTCCGGCCAGGGTCCAGGACGTCTGCGGGCGCCAACGGCCCCACCAGCGTTCGAGCACGATCTCGGCGTCGGCGGCCTCGCTGTTGCGGCACACCGCGCGACTGCCGTCCGGGTCGGTGTACTCCAGGGCCAGGGTGCGTTCTTCCGGCTGGGTGACCGTGACGCGGACCCGGCGCAGCAGGGTCCGGCCGGTGACCGTCCAGGTCGGCAGACCGAGGCGCGCCCTGAACCGGCCCGCGCCGGCCCAGCCGACGGCCGGGCGCAGCGCGGTCCGCGGCCAGGTGCGGCCGCGGTGGCGGAGCCTGAGGAAGACCAGGGGCGGCAACCGGTCGAGCACGGGCTTCCGGGACACGGCGGCGACGATCTCGAGGACGTCGCCGTGGCCGAGGTCGGCGTGCAGCCAGGCCCAGCGTTCGGCGTTGCCGTGGCCGTGGATCCGGGCGGTGGCCCCGGGGGCGCCGTCCAGGTGGAGCACACCGCCGGGGTGGTCGATCGTGCCGGTGTAGCGGGAGGCGGCGGCCGGCAGCATCTGGGCGGCGGGGAGCCCGCCGTGGTCCCAGGCCCAGCGGGGGAAGGTGTAAAGGGGTTCGCCCGCCGGGTGCTCGGTCAGGTCCCAGGTGTACGGGCCGGCGGTGCCGCGCAGGTGGCGCGCGCCCGTGTCGGCCGCTGCTGCGGAGGCGGAGGCGGCCTCGGCGTCGGACGCGGCGTCGGCGTCGGACGCGGCGTCGGACGCGGTGGAGAACGGTCGGCGGGGCGGCCAGGGTTCGGGGCCGAACCTGACGTGTTCCACCGGTCCTTCGGGCGGGAATAGGGCGATCCAGCCGTGCACCCGGGCGGGCGAGCCGTCGGTGGGGGCGACCAGTTCGTGGTGCAGCCAGACGCCCGTCCGGGTGGTCGGGTCGGTGAGCGTGGTGTACCAGACCTCGGTGCGGCCCGGCCTGCCGTCCCAGCGCGGCGCCCACGGCCGGTCCGCTTCGCGGGATCCCATGCCCGTCCCCCTTGCCGTCGCACGTCCGCCGTCAGTGGCTCAGCCACCGAACCACTCGGCTGACCGCCCGTCAACGGTGCGGTGCAACGACGGCGCGGGTGGCACTCGGACCGCCACGGAGTGCAGTGGATGAGTCACCGTCACACCTCTTGTACTCGCCGGTAGTCGTGCCGCATCCTCGTCCGTGCCGGCCCCGAGGCGCCCCTGGCCCGACCGTCCGGGCGCCCTCCGGCGACGGCTCCTCGCGCGACACCCCCGTCCTGCTCCGGTTCCAGGAGGTCCTGTGTCCCGTCCACGTCTGCGTACCGTGCTGCTCTCCGCCGCCCTCGCGTTGGGGGCGGCCACCACCACCGTCCCGGCGGCCACCGCCGCACCCCTCTCCCGTCCGGGTCCGTTCACCGAACCCGGCTTCGCCGCGGGCTGTCCGTGGCACCGCTACGGCGAGGGCGAGCAGCCGCCGTGGTGGCTGGCGTTCGCGGATCCGCTGTGCGTGGAGTACAGCAAGCGCGACATCACCGTGGACGACGGCGGCGCGCTGCGCTTCCTGCTCGCCGAGCCCGCGCGGGTCGCGGCCTCGCTGCTGACCTGCCACTACTACCAGCGGGACCACTGGAGCGTGCAGTCCACCACCGGCGCGGTGCCGTGGGTGGCCTGGGACGGCCAGTACTGGTGGGACAGGACCGGTCGCCGCGCCGGCGTCCGGCTGGCGGACTTCCGGATCGACGGCGTCCGGGTCGGCGTCGGCGACGCGGTCGCGGCCCTGCGGCCCCGGTTCCCCGACCTGGCGGACGCGCTCGCGGCCTACGGCAGCGCCTCCGGGGAGAGCGGTCTGACTACCGAGCTGCCGTTCGACCTGCGCTGCGCCCTGGGCGGGTGAACCGGTGCCGCTCCTGGACCGCCGCGGCCTGCTCAAGGCCCTCGCCGCCGCCACCGCCGTCCTCGCCGCCGGCCCGCCGTCCCCGGCGTCGGCCGGGGCCGCCACCCCGGGGACCTGGACCGTGCAGAGCCTGGAGGCGTTCGCCGACACCCTCGTCCCCGGGCAGCGCCGACACCCGGGGGACCTGCCGATCGCGGGCGCGGTGACCGGACCGGGCGCGGTCCAGGCCGGGGCCGTCCAGGTCCTCGTCTCGCCCGACCTGCCGCTCGGCCCGTGGCTGCCGGAGATCGCCGCCCTGCTGGACGCCCGCGCGCTGGCGCGGGCCGCCGCCCACCTGCTGTGGCTGCCGCCCGGGTGGCCACCCTTCGTCGGCCTGCCGTTCGACCACCGGACGGCCCTGGTCACCGGCCTGTTCGAGCCGGGCGAGGTGGACCGGCCGGTCTGGCAGGTCCTCGCCCTGCTGGTCGGCCTCGCCTTCGACACCGCCGCCCATCAGCACACCACCACCGCGATCGCCACCGGTCATCCGGGGCTCGCCTGGATCGGCTTCCCGCCACCGGACGCGGACGGCCTGTGGCGCTTCCCCGCGCACTCCTACGCCCGGCCGCTGGCCGACCTCCATCCGCGCACCACGGCCTCGGGGAGCCCGGCATGAGCGCACGGACCACCGACGTGCTGGTGATCGGCTCGGGCTTCGGCGGCGCGATACCCGCCTACCACCTCGCGGCCGGCGGCGCCCGCGTCACCGTCCTGGAGCGCGGACCCCGCCTGGCCGCCGGGGACTTCACCCACGACCTGCGGCTCGGCAGCTACACCAGGATCGTGGACGTCATCAAGGGCGACGGAATCTCGGTGGTGGCCGGCAACTGCGTCGGCGGCGGCAGCGTGGTGTACTTCGCCGCCTCCCTGCGCGCCCCGTCCTTCGTCTTCGAACGCCGGGGCGGTCTGCGGCGGCGCATCTGGCCGGCCGCGCTGACCCGCGCCGCACTCGACCCCTGGTACGACCGGGTCGAGCAGTCCCTGCCGGTCACCCGCCTGGACTGGGACTCCATCTCGTACGCCGGCGGCGTCCTCGCCGCGGCCTGCCACCGGGCCGGGCGCACCTGCAACCCGGTGCCGGTCGCCGTCGACACCGCACGCTGCACGGACTGCAACTGGATGCTCTCGGGCTGCCGCTTCGACGCCAAACGCTCCATGCTGCTGAACTACCTGCCCGCGGCCGAGGCCCACGGCGCCGAGGTGCGACCGCTGCACGAGGTGCAGGCCGTCGTCCCGTCCTGGATCGACGGCCACCGGTACGCCGTGACGTACACGGTGCTGGACCCCTCCGACTACGGCTGCACCGCCGAGATCGGCACCGTCCACGCCAAGGTGGTGGTCCTCGCGGCCGGCGCGGTCGGCACCCCGGTCGTCCTGCAGCGCTCCGCCCCCGCCCTCGGCGGCATCCCCCCGGCCGTCGGCCGGTACTTCTCCGGCAACGGCGACCGGGTCTCGGTCGCCGAGATGGACGAGACCAAGGTGCGCGACCTGCTGGGCCTCGCCCGTCCGGACGGATCCGCGTACGCCGCGCTGCCGATCGGCAAGCCCATCACCACCGCGAGCTTCGACCACCTCGACGGCTCCGCCCCCGAGTTCAGCCGGTTCACGCTCCAGCAGATCTACTTCCCGCCGATCACCAACACGCTCGCCCGGGCCGCCCTCGGCCCGGGGTGGTTCGGCACCGGGAAGCGGCAGTTGCGCCGCTCGTGGCGGTCCTGGCTGACGGTGCTCGCCATGACCGAGGACGACAACGAGGGGACCTTCGGCCCACCGCCGCCCACCGGCGGCTTCGTCCGCCTCGCCCCCGGCCTCGGACTCGGCACGATGGCCTTCTCGCCCACCGCCGGCACCAGAGCCGGCTGGAGCGCCGCCGACGCCGAACTGCACGCCGTCCTGGAGCGGGACGGGCTGGCGACCGTCCACCCCTGGACCGAACAGGTCGGGGGCTCGGTCACCGCCCATCCGCTGGGATCGTGCCGGATCGGCGACGACCCCGCCACCTCTGCCCTCACCGACCAGCACGAACTGCGCGGGCATCCGGGGCTGTTCGTCACCGACGGCGCAGCCGTCCCCACCTCACTGACCGTCAACCCGTCCCTGACCATCGCCGCGCTCGCCGAACGCGCCGTCCCCGCCATCGTCTCCCGCGCCCGCCAGGCCGGGGTTCCCGTCACCTACGGCGCACCGCCGCCCTGATCCCCGCGGCGCGGCCCCGCCCCGGTCAGGGGGCGGGGCTGGCCGTGGCCGCCGGGGTGTCGCAGGTACCGGGCGCGGCATCGTGGTGCCCCGCCAGCCAGAAGCCGACGAGGAGGCCCGCGACGGCCAGGACGCGGTGCCGGTTCTGCTTCCACCAGGACGGCGATCCGGCGGCCATGAAGCGCAGCTGGGTGTACTCCGGATGCACCTGGGGCGGTGCGTCCCTGAAGAGTCCCATCAGGTCAACTCCTCTCCCTTGAGGGGGATTCACGACCATACGCCTCATCCGTCCTCGATTGCCGCGATTTTTCGGACCCGTGCCGGGCCGTCAGCCGTTGTTGCCCACCCGCAGGATCTGGGCGGCCGCCCGGCCCGCGGCCTCGGCTCCGTGGCCCGCGCCCTCGACCTCGACCGCCACGGCGAGGTCGCCGCGGTAGGCGATGAACCAGCTGTTGGGGTTCTTGCCGTCGACCTCGGCGGTGCCGGTCTTGGCGCCGACCTGCCCGCCGATGCCGGCCATCGGGGTGCGGGCGGTTCCCTCGCGGACGGTCTTGGCCATCATCGCCCGCAGGTCGCTTGCCACGCCGGCGGGCAACCGGCCGGGGGCGGTGGCCCGGTCGGCGACGCCGTCGACCACGACCGGCTGGCGGAAGGTGCCGCTCTGCACGGTCGCCGCCACGGAGGCCATCAGCAGGGTGTTCATCCGGACACTGCCCTGGCCGATGTACTCGGCGGCCTGCTCGTCCCGGTTGCCCGGGGCGGGGATCCTGGCGTCGAAGCTGAGCAGGCCGGTGTGCCACTCCAGACCGAGGCCGAACTGCTCGGATGCGACCTTGGCCAGTGTGCCGGGCTGGAGCTTGGCCAGGCCCTGCTCGATGAAGGCGGTGTTGCACGAGTGCGCGAAGTCGTCGGCCAGGGTATAGCCGAGGTGGTCACCGCGCTCGTCGTTGTGCCATACCCTCGGGGAGGTGGCGGTGTCCCGGCACGGCGCGGGGCTGTCCGGGCGGAGGCCCGCCTCCAGCAGCGCGGCGCCGGTCACCACCTTCATCGTGGAGCCGGGCGCGATCCCGCCCCCGAGGGCGCGGTTGAAGGCGCCCGCCGGGGCGCTGGCCATGGCCAGGACGTGGCCGGTGCTCGGTTCGACGGCCACCACCGACCCGGCCCCGCCACCGCCGGTCTGCTCCTTCAGCGCGGCGTCCGCCGCCCGCTGGAGCTCCGCGTCGAGGGTCACCTTGAACTCGGCAGCACCGGGGTCGGTGAGGGCGAACAACTGCTCCGCGGGCTGCGCGGAACCGCGGACGAGCACCACCGCCCGGCCCGGCGTGCCGGTGCCGGCCCCGCCGGTCTTCACACCCGCCAGCATCGCCTTGACCGGTGAGGACTCGTCGAAGGGCTTGCCGTTCCGGTCGACCAGCCGGCCGGGCAGGGCGTCCACCGTCCGGACGTCGATCGACCCGCCGGCCGCCAGGCTCGGGTGGATCACGCCCGGCTCCCAGTGCACCGCGGTCCGTCCTTCGTCGGTACGCACCACGCCCAGGCTGCCGTCGTACTCCCAGGCACGGTCGACCCCGTCGAACCGCAGCCGGGCGTGGAAGCCGACGGCCGTCCGGCCCGGCTGCCCCGCCGGGGCGGCGGCGGCGCCGGTCGGGGTGAGGGTGAACTCCTCGGGGTTCAGGGTCCGCTGGAACGTGGCCAGGGCACCGGTGGCGAGGTCCTGGCGGTCGGTCAGCGCGGCGGCGGCCGCGAAGTCCTGCTTGGCCCAGGCGTCGAGGAAGCCCTTGGCGGCGGTCTCGGCCTCCTGGGCGGTCGGCGCCCGGGTGGCCGTCGCCGCCGCGGGCTGCACGGGCTGCGCCCCACCCCCGCCGGAGCCGCCCCGGATGGCGTTCGCGACGTTGTACGCGCCCACCCCGCCGACCGCCAGCATGCCCCCGCAGACGACCGCGACGCCGATCCGGACCGCCCGGCGCCGCCTGGTCGCCGCTTCCGCCGGCGCCTCCTCCGCCCCGTGCTCGTCGTCCGCGAACCCGGCTTCCTCGTACCGGTCGTCGTCGAACTCGATCATCCCCGCCCCCTCGTGAACATCATGGCGCTGGAGATCATCCGCCCTCGAACGGCCGTGGCGCAATGAGTATCCGTACTCAGACGGGCGGGGCGGGGCGGCCGCGGGGACGCACCCGGCCGGCTAGGGCTTGTCTGACGATTCGCGTCGGCGCGCGCGGCGGGAATCGTCAGACAAGCCCTAGCCGGCGGCCACGACCTGACCCGCCGTCACCAGCGGCGGGTTCGGAAGGAGCGAGGCGAGGTTGTCGCGGACGAAGTCCGCCGCCCGGGTGACCGACTCCTCGGCGCCGGCCCGGTCCTCGAAGACGCTGGTGGAGACCATCACTCCGTCCCCGCCGTCGATCCAGTAGTAGGCCACGAAGCCCGGCACCTGGCGGAGCAGGGGCACGAAGCCCTCGGCGACCAGCCGGCCCGCCTCGGCGGGATCGGTCACGCCCTCGTACCGCCGTACTGCTGCGTACACGTTGCTCTCCTTCGTCCGTCCCTCGGTGCTCCGGTCCGGAACGACATACCCCCACCGGACCTCCCGCGCTCGCGAGAGGTCCGGAAGGCACTCGGACAGCCCCGTCCTCCATGCCGGCCGCCGGGGCGGACCGCGCCCGGGGTCAGGCGCGGCAGCGCAGCATCTCGAGCGGCGGGTGGGCGAGCAGGTCGGCCCAGAAGTCCTCGCCGTACGCGCGGATGCCGGCCTCGGAGATCCGCAGCGGTACCCACTCCACCGCGCCGAACCCGGCCGCCCGCAGGCACTCCTCGTAGACCTCGCGGCGCGGGGCCGTGGTGACGATGCTGATCGGCTGCGGTTCGAGGAGGGCGGTGACCCGCACCTGCGGGCCGGTCCCGGTCTCCTCGCCGGTCGGCTCGCAGCGGAAGCCGTAGGTCTCCAGGCTGCCGCAGTCGAACCCGTAGTCGGGCTTCTGCGCGAGGACGAAGAACTCCCCGCCCGGCACCAGGCTCCGGTGGATGTTGCGGCACATCCGCTCCATCGCCTCGACGGACCCGGCGTAGTTCAGGCACTGCACTCCCAGCGCGAGGTCGAACCGCTGCTCGAAGGACCGCAGCTCGGCCACGTCGCCGACCTCGTACCGCACGTCCAGCGGCTCGCGCCGCTCGATGTCCCGCGCGGCGGCGACCATCTCGACGGAGATGTCGACGCCGAGCACCTCCGCGGCGCCGCGCCGCTTGAACTCCCGGCTGTAGAAGCCGGTGCCGCAGGCCAGGTCGAGCACGGACCTGCCCTTCACCTCCCCCACCATGCCGAGGAAGCTCGGCACCTCCCCGTAGCGCATCAGCGGCAGGGACTTGAACCCTTCGAACGCCTCGCCGATCCCGTCGTACTGCTGCACCGTCATGTGCGGCCCCCTCTGCGCGTCGTCCGGTCCGCGGTGCCCCGCGGAGGTGCGGGGCCCGCGGGGTCGCGGCCGTGGCAGAGAGTCTCCTCCGCACCCGTCCGACCGCCGTACTGGCAGATGGCACAAAGAAGTCGGCGTGGCGGTCGGGGTCTCTACGAGGCCGGTCCAGTGGCGGCGCCGTCGACGAGGGCGTCCTCCAGTGCCTGGATGTCGATCTTCTGCATCTGCAGCATCGCGCGCATCGCCCGCTGTGACCTGTCCGGGTCGGGGTCGGCGAGCAGTTCCATCAGCCGGCGGGGGGTGATCTGCCAGGAGAGGCCGTAGCGGTCCTTCAACCAGCCGCAGTCGCTCTCCTGTCCGCCGCCGGCGGTGAGGGCGTCCCACAGCCGGTCGACCTCCGCCTGGTCGTCGCAGTTCACCTGGAGCGAGATCGCCTCGGTGAACGGGAAGACCGGGCCGCCGTTGAGGGCGAGGTAGCGCTGCCCGGCGAGTTCGAAGGACACGGTCATCACCGAGCCCGCCGCACCCGGTCCCGCCTCGCCGTAGCGCTGCACGTCGACGATCCGGGAGTCCGGGAACAGCGAGGTGTAGAACTGCGCCGCCTCCTCGGCCTGGTGGTCGAACCACAGGAACGTCGTGATCTTCTGCTCCGGCACTGCGTCCTCCCGTTGTTCCGGTCCCGCACGACGGTAGGCCGCGGGGCCCGCCCGCGCACCGGGGCACGCCGTGCCGCGCACGGATCACCCGTCGGCGCGGAGATCTCGCGGCTGCCGGGGCCGTCCGGGCGGAACGGGCCGGGCCCCGGCCCGCCACGCACGTGGCGG